>JAOTYQ010000021.1 GCA_029861725.1 Acidimicrobiia bacterium
GTCTGCATGACATCGGCGGCGTCTTCGGCAGACAAGCCCTCGCGCCAGGCCACGGCGAAGACGAGACGTTCGAACCGGTCGAGCAGCTCGTCCCAAGCGTCGATACTGCCTGACCGGCACGCCGAAGCCAGCTCGGCCGTCGAGCTCGCACTCGCTTGGCTCACCCTCATGCCCCCCATTGGGCCCGCCTCTTTCTGCCCCCGCCTGCCCGCCGAACCCACATCTTCCATGAGGCTAGCCCAAGAAGCACCGGTCTGCGAAGGCGGCTCGCCGGCCTCGGCTTGAGGAGAATTGCTCACGAAACCCCTGGTAGACCCGTCGTGTCGCAGTCAAGAGCCGGCTCTCGGCGGTCGCTCGGTCGGTGTATCTCAGACGGTTGCGACCAGCACTCCTGATCAACGAAGCCGCATGACGACCCACGACACGCCCTCGACGACGGCAACGACCGGCATGGTGGCGCGACGGCCCGCGGTCGGACCCGGGAGACTGGTAGCAGCCGGCGCGGTGGTACTCGGGATCGTCGTCGCCATCGATCGTCTCCTCGCCGACCGGGCACTGGCGGCTGAATGGGCTCCGGAGACGAGCTGGCCGTACGCGGTCCGCTCGGCCGGGATTGCGCTGGCGTCGGCGCTCGTGGTCGTCGGGGGCCGTCGCCTGACCGTCGCGCGCCTCGGGGAGATCGCCGCAGGACCGCCGGCAGCCGATCGACTGCGGCCTCGGTTCTCGGCCGGCGTGGAGCAGGTCGTTGCCGGAGTTGGGGCGGCCGTCGCCCTCGGGTCCGCGGTGCTGCTCATCGTCGACCCATCGGCGCTCTCGTCGCTCGTCCGGGAGGACGCGGCTGTCGAGTGGGCCTCGGCGCTGTTGTCCTTCGCCGCCGGCGGGGCCGTGGGACTGTCCGCCGTGCGCCAGTATCGGCACGGCGGGAACGGGGCAATGGGGCGGGCGCTCGTCCTCGTGGCCGTCGCCGGAGGCTTCCTGCTGCTCGGGCTCGAGGAGGTGTCGTGGTTCCAGCGGGTGCTCGACATCGAGTCCCCCGAGGCCTTCGTCAACCGGAACGGGCAGCAGGAGACCAATCTCCACAACTTCGCCACGGTCGCCACCGGCAATGCCTACTACATCGGGGCCTTCGTCTTCACCGTCGCCGTCCCTCACCTGTTCGGCGACCGGTCGCTCGGCCGGAAGCTGGGATGGCTCGATCCGGTCGTGCCGCCACGGGCCGTCCTCCTGGCGTCGGTGACCGCGGCCGGCATCGTCTACGAGATGTGGAACGTCATCTGGATCCAGGCGATCTTCTGGATGTCGCTCGCGGCGCTCGTGACCGCCCCGGCCCGGGGCGACGGGAGCCCCCGAACCGAACGTCTCCTGGCGGCGGTCATGATCGCAACGGCCGCGGCCTACATCGGGCTCGGCGACACGATGATCCGGGCCTGGGACGACACCGAGGTTCGAGAGTTGGTGATCCCGTTCGGTCTGCTCGTGTACGGCTGGGCGATGTTACGGACCTTCTGCCCAGTCGATGAGCGGCAGCGGGGTTGATCGTCGGCCGGCCGGGCGTCGCCGGCGCGGCCTGAGCCGACTTCCCCGCGCGGTATTTCCTTCGACATCGAGCAGCACTGGTGAGCACGTCATTCCCTGCGCGAGAGGAAGCGCGTGCTCTCACCCGGTGCAACCACCACCGTGCTCCACGTGACCCAGCCGGTCACCGAGGGGGTCGGCAACTACGTCGGAGAGGTCGTCGCCGCTCAGGTCGCCCTCGGCTTCCGGGTCGGGCTCGCGTGCCCCGACGACAGCGAGCTGGCCCGCTCGGCCCGCCAGGCAGGAGCCGAGGTCCTCCCGTGGGCCGCTTCGCGCCAGCCCGGCCCGTCGGTCCTCTCCGAGATCCGTAGGCTCCGGCGTGCGCTGGCCCGCTTCAAGCCGGACCTGGTCCACCTTCACTCCTCGAAAGCGGGCATGGCCGGCCGTCTGGCCATCCACGGCACCTTGCCGACGGTCTTCCAGCCACACGCCTGGTCGTTCGAAGCGGCGTCGTTGCTTCGGCCCGTTGCTCGACGGTGGGAACGGGTGGCTGGCTCGTGGGCCGATGCGATCGTCACCGTCAGCGAGGAGGAGCAGGCGCAAGCCCGGGCCGCAGGCATCACTCCGGTCGGCTTCGCCGCGACCGTTCCGAACCCGATCGATCTCGATCGCTTCCACTCAGCCGTGGAGCTGGCATCGGGCACAGACGACCGGTCCGGCCCCGTCCGGCGATCGTTGGGACTCGGCGGCAAGCCGATGGTGCTCTGCGTTGGCCGGCTGTGCCGCCAGAAGGGCCAAGACCTCCTCGTCGATTCCTGGCCTCGCGTCGCCGAGGCCGTACCGGGTGCCCAGCTGGTGCTCGTCGGCGACGGCCCGGACGCGGCCCGCCTGGCGAAGCGACGGACCGCTGACATCCACCTGCTCGGTGTCCGTCGCGACGTACCGGCGCTGCTCGCCGAGGCCGACGTGGTCGCCATGCCATCCCGCTGGGAGGGCATGTCGCTAGCGATGCTCGAAGCCCTCGCCGCCGGCAAGCCGGTGGTGATCAGCGACGTCGGGGGCGCAGCGGAGACGGTCGGCCAGGGCGCCGGCGCGATCGTCGACATCGGCGACACGACTCAGCTGTCGTGGGAGATCAGTCGCCGGCTCCTCGATCGTCGGCTCCGGGAAGAGGAGGGCCAGCGCGGTCGTGAGATCGTGCGGGCAAACCACCACTCCCTCGAGGCGACCGTCACTGCCCTGCAGCAGGTCTACGAGCGGGTCCTGGCCCGGCGGGGACGTCGGCGTCACGGGTTAGCAAGCCACGGAGCCGGCCGGTGAGCTCACCGGCTACCACGTCCGTGCTGTATCGAGCCGTGAGAAGTCGATGACCGGCCTCGGCCAGCGCCGACGCGCGATCGTCGTCGTCGAGGACGGCGACGCAGGCCTCGGCGAGACCTGCGGCATCGTCGGCGATGAGCAGCTCGCGGCCGCTGACCACCTCGAGCCCCTCCGCTCCCATCGTCGTGCTGACGACCGGAGTGCGGTGGGCGAACGCCTCCAAGATCTTGACCCGTGTGCCGGCTCCCCATCTGATCGGAACGACCACCGCCGCCGCGCCCGCCAGTTCGGGACCGAGATCGTCGACCGGGCCGACGATCCGCACGCCGGCCTCCGATCCGATCGGGTCGCCGGGGGCGATGCCGGCGCCGATCACCCGAAAGGTCGTGCCCGGCGAGCGGCGCCGTACCTCGGGCAGGACCTGGCTGACGAAGAAGAGCACCGCATCGCGGTTCGGGCGGTAGTCGAGAGAGCCGATGAACAACAGATCCCGGCCCCTGCCGAGCGAGGTGCTCGGCTCCAGCTCGGCCGGTTCGACGACGTCGTAGGCGTTGCGGGTGACCCAGGCGTCGTACCCGGACAACCGGGCCTCGTTCTCGCTGCACAGCGAGAACGCGGTGATCGTGGCTGCCGCATGGTTCTCGAGTCGTCGCCAGCGTGCGACGTCGACCCTCGCGATCAAGCGTCGGAGCCCGGTGAGCGCCGGGTCGGCGGCGAGCTGACGCTCCAACTTCACGCTCTCCAGGTCGGCGTCGACGATCGTACGCGGCACCGACAGGCCGGCACGGCGGGTGGCGGCGAGGGCATCCACCCCCATCGACCAGAGCAGGTCGAACGGCTCGGTCCGCAGGCCGGCGAGCACGTGCTCGGCTTCCGACCAGTTCCCGGCGGCCAGAGGCCATGGCAGGCCGGTCGTCGCCCACCGCCGCGCGATGTCGATCCTGGTTCGGGGCGGGCTGGTGACGAACAACGGGTTGATCCGTTCCCGGAGCCGGTCGGGGATCTCAGACGGGCTGTCGTCGTCTCCGACCCTTCGCGGCACCAGCAGCCACGTCACGGTCGCGACCTCGGCCAGCGCTTCCAGAATGAGGGCAGTCCGCCGGCGGTAGCCGGAGTGTCGCGGCCAGGCGCGCTCGTCGGACACGAACAACGCTCGGGCATCGACCGCCTCAGCTCGACCCCCCGTCCCTCCGTCCACCGCTGGCAGTCTACGCCCAAGCTCGTTCGGTGCCGGACCATCGCCGACCGCTCCAACCCTTCCCGATCCGACCCGACTTGTGAGGAGTCCCATGTCGAACCGTGAGCCAGTCATCCTCCGCCGCTCGGGCATCGACGGCCCGCGTCTCGCCGATGAGGCCGCGGTCTTCGACTTCCAGCGGGCGATTGCGATCGTCAGGCGACGCTGGCGGGTCCTCCTCCTGCCCCCGATCCTGTTCACCCTCGGCGCCTACGTCATGGCCGGCCGCCAAGCGAGTACGTACGAGGCATCCGCCCTCATCGCGCTCCAACCGACCGTCGCCGAGAACCAGTTGTCGGGCGACCGGTCGAATTCGCTGGCCGAGCGCGAGTTGCAGACCGAGGCCAAGATCCTCGACGGTGCCGCCATGAGCGCTCTCGTCTCATCGGAGCTCGGGTCCGGCTTCGCGTTCGACTCCGAAGCCATCGAGGGTACGGACCTACTCCAGGTCACTGCCACCGGATCCCAACCGAGCACGGCGGCGAGCACCGCCAACGCGATCGTCGGGCTGTACATCGAAGAGCGGCGCACCCGCATCATCAGCGAGCTCGAACGGGCAGCGACCGAGATCGACCGCGAGATCGCTGCGGTCGAGGAGGAGCTCGCGCTGCTCGACCGGGCGGCGCCCACCGCCGCCTCGGTCGGCGTTGGGTCGATCCCTCCCGACGACGACCCCGCCCGATCTCGGCAACGAGCCGCGCTGGAAGACGAGCTGAGCCTCGCCATCGCCGCCCGTGAAGAGTTGCAGGCGCAGACCCAACTGACCGAAGGAGGCGTCCGGATCGCCGCTCCCGCCGTTCCGCCACGAGACCGCATCTCCCCCAACCCAGTACGGACCGCGATCCTGTGGGGCATGCTGGGGCTGCTCGTCGGCCTCGCCGCGGTCTGGCTCCGCGATCGGCTCGATAGCCGGATCCGAACGATCGACGACGTCGGCGAGGCCGGTGAGGGGATCGGTTACATCGACGTGCTGCCGAAGCCGGACACGACCGCCCTGATCGGACCGGCTGCCCTCCTCGTCGATGACATCGCCGACCGGCTCCGGGTCCTGGCGACCGCGGTGGTCTCCAAGGATGACGAGTCGCGCGTGATCCAGGTCGCCGGGATTCACAAGGGCGCTGGCGCCAGCTTCGTCGCCACCAACCTCGCCGTCACCCTGGCGATGGGCGGTTGGGCCACCGTGCTCGTCGATGCCGATCTGGCCGATGGCGAGCTCCACGGCATCTTCGGACTGGAGCGACGCCCGGGGCTCAAGCAGCTGATGACGGGCGACCGGCTGGAGACGCTCACCCAGGCGCCACCTCAAGTGGAAGGCCTCGGGGTGATCTCCACCGGCTCGCGAGCCACAGGAGCGAATTCGACGCTCCACAGCACCGGCCTGGCCCGGGCCCTCGACACCTTGCGATCGCACTTCGACGTCGTGGTCGTCGACGGTCCCGCGGTGCCCGACTCGGGTGAGGCGTCGATCCTGTCGAACCACAGCGACACCACGCTGCTGGTCGGAGCGATGGGCCGGACCAGCCGATCCGACCTCGAGGACGTCATCCAGACGATAGCGCTGGCCGGCGGCACGATCGGGGCGCTCACGTTCACGACGCCGTCGCGCACGGTCATCAACAACGAGGTCCGTCGCCCGAGCCCAGCGGAACGGCGCCGGCAACGGGCCGGCTGAGAGGCCACCGCTCGGCCCGGCGGCTCAAAGCACGTCTGGACGGGTCCGGTCGCGCCAACGATGCCGTAGCCAGTCCCTGCTTGCAGCCGGCAGAACGACCCGCCCGACCGCCCGGCCGGCAGCGAGCAACTCGTGCCGTAGGCGACGACGGCGGCGGCTCGACCGATAGGCCCGACGCCACGCCCGCCACAGGGATCGCGGGACGGGCCGGCCCTCGGCTTCGAGCTCGTCGAACAACTCACCAACCCGGTCGAGATAGGCGTTGCGGCTGCGGTCGATCTCGGCATCGCCGCTGGTGAGATGGGTGTTGGACTCGGGATGCATCCGATAGAGGTACCCGATCTGATCGGTCACCAGAACCGGGTAGCGAGCGCAGATCTTCATCATCAACACCGCATCCTCGTACATGCCGCGGAAGCTCGGGTCGTAGCAACCAACCGACTGCAGCACGCCGGTACGGAACAGCGCTCCCCCGGGAATGAAGTAGTCGTCGCCGAGCATCAGCGATGCCAACGCCGGTGGCGGGACCACCTTCCCGGCCAACGGATGCGTGCCGTACTTCCGCCGGCCGACCCCCATGAGGTCCTCGTGGTCGACGGCTTCGGGATCACCGGTCCAACGGCGCCACCGCAGGAGCGGGCCGAACACCATGGCTGCGTCCGGGTGCGATTCGAGCTGGAACACCTGGTCGGCCAGTTTGTCGGGGAGGAACGCATCGTCGGCATCGAGCGAGGCGATGTACCGGCCACGAGCCTCGACGATCCCCAGGTTGCGCGAGGCGCTCATCCCGAGGTTCCGGTGCGCGTCGTGGTCGACGTACCGAATGCGCTCGGGGGCGGCAGCCGCCCAGCGCTTGGCGATGTCCGTGCTCGCATCGGTCGAGCCATCGTCGACGAGCACGAGCTCCCAGTCTGTGAACGTCTGGGCGGCTACGCTCTCGATGGCTTCGGCGATGAAGCGCTCCTCGTCCTTGAAGATGAGGACCACCGACACCGCCGGGTCCGTGCTCCCTCGATCGACTACCGGCACCGGCTCGGTTCTCACGGTGCCGACTCCCACGAACGGCGGACCGACTGATAGCGCTCCGAGCCGTCGAGCTCGAAGAACGCATCGAAGAACTCGGTGGCCTCCTCCACGGTGCAGTGGCCACCGATCACCGCGTGCCACCGTGCGGCATCGGCCATGCCGATCTCGGCCCCTACCTCGACGACGGCTGCTCTCGCTCCCAGGTGGGCCAGCACGGCGATGCGGTGATGACCGTCGACGATGATCGCTCGCCGGCGTCCGTCGCTGTGGTGAAGAAGGGTCACGAGCGGGAAGCCTCGGGCCGTGACCGGAGAGTAGCCCCGGTCACGAATGGATGCGCACAGGTCGACGGTCAGGCGCCACTCGTTCCAGAGCGTCGCCCGGTTGCACGGCCGATGCCACAACGTTCGGCCCCGGCCCCACAGCTCGGAGGTATCGTCGCCGGTCGCCTCGTCGTGCGCCCACCCGAACGCAGGACCCGGACGACCGATGTCGGAAGCCGACAGCCCGCCCCAAGGGTAGGTGCCGAGCCAGAACCTCGGCAGCCCAGCGAACCTCGGCGGCCCGTCGGTCAGGTCGAGGAGGTCGTTGAGGTCCCGGACGCCGTTGACGCGGTGGTCGAGGAAGAAGCGACCGTAGGTCGTGGCCTCGACGGGCCGGTCCGGTAGGCGGTCGTGCTCGGCCAGGAGCGCGGTGTAGTGGTTCCAGCCACCGGGTCCGACCGAGAACCCGAACTCGTCGGTCAGCTCCCTCACCGGAATCCGCACGATCGCCCGGCGGGCGACGAGCCTGAGATGGCGCCCGACGTGGCGGACGGCACGAGGACCAGACGCCGGCGACCTCATCGCGCCCTCTCGCGGCCGGAGTCGCCCAGCTCCAGCGCCGGGCCACGGCCCCGGTGCACTGCCGCCAGCCGTCGCCCTCGCTGCAGTGCTCGAAGCAGCCGGTGGGTTCGGGGCCGCAGGATCTGGAGCCGGGCGTCGCGGAGGGCGGCGGCCAGCGCAACGTCGTCTAGCCGCTCGCGCTCGAGGTACCCCTCGACCCACTCGAGGAAACGGAGCCGGGCCGACGACCCTCTCGGTCGATCCCCCGCCGGCCCGTTCCTGACTCTGTCGGCCCGATCCGCGGCGCTCGGGTATTGGCGATAGAGATACCACGAGCGTTCTGCACACAGCGCCGGGGTTCTCGAGCACAGCTTGGCGAAGGCCACCGCGTCTTCGTAGTTGTCGACGAAGTCGTTCTCGGCCCCGCCGACTTCGAGGAAGAGCTCGCGTTCGAACAGCGCGCCCGACGGCACGAGGTCCTTGTGGCGGATGAACAGCGCGACGAGCTCGGGGGGCTGGAACAGCTGCGGCGGGCGAACGGTGTAGCCGATCCCGTGTATCCCGTACTCGTCGTCCCGCCCCGCATCCTCGGGCCGACCCGTCCAGGAGTACCAGCGGATCAGTGGACCATAGACGATGCCGACACCGGGATTGGCGGCCATCAAGGCCAGCTGCCCATCCAGCTTCTGGGGGAGCCACACGTCGTCGCCATCGAGGTAGCCGACGTAGCGACCGGCCGCGGCCCGCACGCCCCTGTTGCGGGAGGCGCTCATACCCATCGTGGCGTGGCCAGGGTGATCGAGATAGCGGATCCGGTCCGGCTCGGCTGCGGCCCGCTCCTGAGCAAGCTCGGAGCTGCCATCGGTCGATCCGTCATCGACCAGCACGAGCTCCCAGTCTGTGAACGTCTGGGCACAGACGCTGTCGATCGCCTCGGACAGGAACTTGGCCTCGTTGAGGAAGATGATCACGACCGAGACGATCGGGCGCCCGGATTGTCCCACGAACCGCCCTCCGCGTTGACGAGTGAGTGGTGATGGTGCTGTGGCACCTGAGTTGTGATGGTGCTGTGGCACCAGTGCGCCCCGCCAGCCGGCAAAGTACAGGCGCTCCTACCACCGGGCGTATCTCCCGGTCCGAGTGCCACACTGGTGCAGCATCGGCGAGAACGAGCTGTTCCCCTCGGTGGCGTGGCGCCTGCTGCTCCCGGATCCGGCCCCGGGCGACATCGTCGTGCTCGGGAACGGTCAGACGGCTCGGTCAGCGCGGTCGGCGCTGGGGGCGCGGGAGCCCGGCGCGAACGATCGCGCCGCCGGAAGGGGGGCCGACCTCGCCGTAGGCGAGGCCATCGACCCGGAGACGCTCCGGGAATTGGTGGCAGCGCTGCGACCAGGAGGAACGGCTTACGTCGAGCTCGACTGGCCCCGGGCCCACCGCACCGAATCTGCGATCGCCGCGCTGCTGGCCGAGGGATTCGAATCGGTCAGGGCCTACTCGCTCAGCCCGAGTGGCGACCGCTGGGAGGCCTCGTGGTGGGTGCCGATCGGCGAGCCCTCAACGTTCCGATTCGTCGCCGCGAGCCGGCGCCCAGCCGGGACGTCGGCGGTTGGTGCTGCAGCTCGGAGGCTGCTGGTCGGTGCCGTCGAGCGATGCGCCTCGCAGTTGTCCGGGCACCCCTGGCTGCTGCACCCGCGACGTGGCCAGCGGCTTGGCCTGGTCGCCTCCCTTCCCGGGCCCGACGGCTCGGGGTCGACCGGTCCTGGCCTGGCCGTCCGAGCGTTGGCCGCCGCTGGCGTTGCAGGCCACCCGGACGGCGGTCCGGCCCCGCTCGCCCTGCTGCGAGTCGGCGGCAGCTCCACCGACCAGCCGATGCTCTTCGTCTTCCCGCCGGGCGCCAGCGAGCCCTCGGTCGTGGTCAAGGCCCCCGATTGCCAAGAGGAGGTCGCGGCCCAGGCCCGGGAGAGCACCATCCTCCACTGGCTCGCGGCCAACGACGGGCCGGTGCCGAACATCCCGCTTCCGGTCACCATCCAACCCGATCTGCCGTTTCCGGTCGGCGCCTACGTGTTCGTTCCCGGGCGGCCCCTCACCGAGCTGGCCTCACCGGCGTCGCTCGAATCGCTGGCGACCGCCGTCTCCGACTGGCTGGCCGCGCTCGCCGAGGGAACGCGACGAGCTGTCGGGCCCGGCTGGTACCAGACGATGATCGACGAGCTGTTCGATGACCTCGCCGGCGACCTCGGCCCGGTCAGCGGCGGCCGATTCGACCTCGAACGCGCCCGGGCCATCGTCGAGGGTCTCGATCCCGGTTTCACCGTGTGCCAGCACCGGGACCTCGGCCCGTGGAACGTCCATCACGACGAGCGAACCGGAATAGGTGTGATCGACTGGGCCGATGCCGAGCCCTCGGGTCCGCCGGTCTGCGACCAGCTGCACCACCTCGTTCATCTCGCCGTCTGCTCGACCGACGGCTACCGTCCTGACCGGCTCGATGCGACGCTGTCGGCCGTGGTCGACCCGGGGACCGATATCGGGAAGCTCGTCGACCGGTGCATCGCCCGCTTCAGCAACCGGATCGGGCTCGACCGGGCGACGATACCCCAGCTCCGCGTCCTGACCTGGCTGATCGATCTGCAGCGACAGGACCCGGCGCAGCGGGCCGGGAGCCTCTACGCCCGGCTCCTCGCTCACGAGCTGCGGCGCCTCCCGACGGCCGCCGACAGGGCGTGACCACTCTCGCCCCGGGCAGGGTGCTCCTCCGGGTCGGCGTGTAGGGTCCGTCGCATGGCCTCGGGAACGGTGACGTCGCTCCATCTCCATCCGATCAAGTCGTGCCGGCCGGTGGAGGTCACCGCGGCCACGGTGTCGGCGACCGGCCTGGCCGGCGACCGTGAATGGCAGATCGCGTCGGGCCTGGCACCGGTCACCCAGCGGCAGAGGAGCGTGCTCGCCACGGTCCAACCCGAGCCGATTGCCGACGGGCTCCGCCTCTCAGCCACGGGGCGCCCGACGATCGAGGTCGAGCGCCCAACGGCCACCGACACCGTGACCGGCTCACTGGTCGGGGTGAAGGTCGACGTCGGGGATGCCGGCGACGAGGCCGCCCGGTGGTTCTCCGACCTGCTCGGCGACGAGGTGCGGCTGGTGGCGCGGACAGCGGACTCGGTCCTGCGGATCCCGGAGGCGATCGACGTCTTCGACCAGACGATCGCCTTCACCGACGTGGCCCCGGTGCTCGTGGCCAACACGGCGTCGCACCGGTGGCTGGCCGAGCGAGCGTCCGAACCGTTCGGCATCGAGCGGTTCCGAGCCAACGTGGTCGTCGCCACCGATGAGCCGTTCGTCGAGGACACCTGGCGCCGCTTCCGACTCGGGGATGCCGTCCTCCGTCACGGGCTGATCTGGCCTCGCTGCGCTGTGCCCCAGGTCGACCAGGAGACGGGCGAGCGTCACCGTGAGCCCGCCGTCGTGCTCAAGGGTCACCGGTGGTGCGGGTCGGCCCCGGCGTTGCCGGAGGCGGTCCGCCCGATCGTCGAGAACAAGGGCATATTCGGCGTCGGCTGCTCGATCGGGCCGGTCGGGGCCGAGATCTCGGTCGGTGACGAGCTGATCGTCGACGAGACGATGAAGCCGCTGATGCCGTCACCGGCGACCGCCGGTCGGTGACCGCCGGCGGGGAGGTCAGCTGGACGCGGCCGACTCGCAGTAGGCCTTGACGGCGTCGAGGTCACCCTCGATCGACCGCCGAATGATCCCTTTCATGAGGGGGTTGACGATCTTGGCCGACAGCTTGTACGGGGTGGCCTCCATCACCATGGCGAGATCGGTCGCGCCGTTGGATCCGTCGACCGCCGAGAGGGTGAAGACGGTGTCCCAGATGGTGCCCCCCTCGTCCGAGACCAGCCGGATCCGCTCGTTCTCCTCGTACTCGGTGACCTCGAGCGTGGTGGTGGCCTGCCGGCCTCGCATCACCCGGGTCTCGGCGAATCGGGTTCCGACACCGGAGCGGCGGTCGGTGAGGAACGTCACCTCGGTTATGTGGGGGACCGCTCTGGCGAAGCACTCGATGTTGGCGACCGTGTCGAAGACGGCGTCGATCGGCGCGTGTATCCGGCGGGATACTGCGGTCCGGGCCATGGAGGAGATACTACGTCGGCGTCACAGCCCGCGCCGGGGCAGACCGGCGGCCTCGTAGATGGCGTCGATGGCGGCCATGTTGGCGATGGCGTCCGGCCCCTTGGTCGGGAACGGTGAGCCGTGGACGAGGTGGTCGACGAACGCTCGGAGCATGTGCTCGTAGCTGTTGCCTGCGACCACCGGACCCGAGGTGGCGCCCCGCTCGGTCACGATCGTCAGCCGGTTCCCGTTCTGGGGAGACAGCGGGTTCGCCGCCACGATCCGGCCGGCCGTGCCGATGATGGTCAGCAGTATCGAGGGTCCCCGGTCCATCGCACTGGCGACGGTTGCGGTGACGGCCGATGGGAACGCCAGCTCGGCGGTCATCCGGGCGTCGACCCGGTCGGGGCCTTCGACCGCCACGGCCGTCACCACCTCCGGTTCCTCTCCGGTGATGTGTCGGACCCAGCTGACCGGATAGCAGCCGAGGTCCATCAGCGAGCCCCCGGAGGTGGCGTAGTCCCAGCGAAGGTTCGGCTCGGGCACCGGTGTGTCGAAACGAGCCTCGATGCGCTCGACCTCGCCGATCGTGCCGCTCGCGAGCTCGTCGAGGATTCGCTGGAACATCGGGTGATAGCGGTAGTGGAAGGCCTCGGTCAGGACCCTGCCCTCCTCCTCGGCCACCCGAACCATCTCCTCGGCCTCGTCGGCGTTCGACGCGAACGGCTTCTCGCACAGCACGTCCTTCCCCGCCCGCAGCGCCGCGATGCTCCATTCGGCGTGCAACGACATCGGCAATGGGTTGTACACCACGTCGACGTCGTCGGCTTCGACCACCTCCTCGTAGGTGTCGGCGACGCCAGCGATGTCGTGCTCGGACGCGAACGCTTCCGCCCTCGACGTCTCGCGGGCGGCGACCCGTGTGATCTCGACCCCGGCCAGCCCGGCGGCGGGCTGGATGACCGCTCGTGGAGCGATCCGGGCCGCGCCCAGGATCCCGATCCTGATCGGGAAGGCCTCGGGGCGGTCATCTTCGTCTACGTCGTCCATGACGCCTTGTCTAGGCCCGTCCCGCCGGCCGCTCAAGGTGGTCACCTCTCGCGGTGTCGGCCGACACCGCTCACCGCCCCCGAGGATCTAGAGTCCCGCGGGTGGCTGGAGGAGTGGTCGACCTCGGGATCGGAGGGCTCGGGCCGGCGACGCCGATCGCGCGGGGCGGGTTCGCCCAGGTGTACCGAGCGGAGCAGCTGAGCCTCCGGTGGGAGCGAGCTATGCCCTTAGCGTGCGCGACGCCCCGGACGGCGCAGCGTTCCGTCTCGTGGTCGACGGTGTAGCCAGCGACGAGGAGCCCGGTCCCCTCATCCTCTACCGAGCCGAGGCCGGCAGGCACCGAGTGGCGGTCGAGGTCACCGCCGACGGCGACTCGATAGTGGTGACCGACGCCGTCGACGTCTACGTCTCGCCCGGTCCTCCTCGAGGGGGGTATCGGGTGAACCTGGCCTCCGTGCGGATCGCGCCCGAGAACTGGCCGATCGCACTCAGCCGCTTCGACGAGCTCGTCGAAGCGGGCCACACCGGTCTGGTGCTCTCGGTCGGCGGGACCGGTGAGTACTGGAACTTCTACATCGATGGCTACGGCGACGACCGCGACGCCGCGTGGGCGTACTGCGAGCGCTTCAGCCTCGGCCGAGACGAGTGCTATGCGGCCCAGGTCCCCGTCGACGGTGCGAGCTGAGGACCCGTTGGAGTCCGGTGCGTAGACTGGCCACTTGGCCGACCACGCCCCGGCGCTCCGTGACATGACCCAACCACGACCGGCACAGGGGCTGCGGTCGTCGGTCGCCCGTTTCGACGACGCCGTCGATCGACTGTTCGCCCCGCTGCGGGGCAACCGGGCGGCCGACTGGATGTTCTACGCCGCCAGCGAAGGAGCCGACTACTCGAAGGCCTGGCATGCGATCAGTGCCATGATGGCCGTCGTCAGTCCGGCACGCCGGCGAGACTCGGTCCGCCTGGCGACGATGCTCGCCATCGAGTCGATCGTCGTCAACGGCATCATCAAGCGGTTGACCGACCGCGAACGGCCGCCCGAGCTCGCCGACCGGGCGTACGAGGTGCGCCGGCCGCGCACGAAGAGCTTCCCGAGCGGCCATGCCAGCTCCGCCGCATTGACCGCCGTGCTGCTGAGCGACGCGGTGCCTCGGCTGCGCCCGTTGTGGGTTGGCTTGGCCGCCGTGGTGGGCGCGAGCCGGATCCACAACCGGATGCACCACGGCTCGGACGTGCTCGCCGGCGCGGCGTTGGGGACCGCGTTCGGGCTAGCGGCCCGGAAGGTCTGGCCGCTCCGGTGAAGAGCTTCTATCCAGGTCTGAGTGGCGCGGCGGGTGCACGACCTCAGTTCGTTGCGGGTCTGGTCCGCAGGGGCCTCAGCTGACCGACGAGGGCTCGCTGCTGAGCAGTGAGCGGACGTCGAGCAGGAGATCGGTTACCTCCGAGGTCGAAACGAGTTGTCGGTCGGTCATGACGCCGAGGCCGGCGTCGATGAGGGCGAGGGCTTCTTCGATGGAGGTGATGTCGACCAGCTCTTCCACCTCAGTCATAGTTCCTCCCAAGAACCTTGCGATCTGCATGTGATAACTAGAACGGTGAGCGGGCCGCCGTCATTCCTGCCGATCCCGCTGTTTGCGCCACTGTAACGCAACTGGACCGATCGGCAGAATCAGCACGCCGTTGACCAGGTGAAACGACCCTCTGTGATCGGCGTCAGGACTGCCGGGACCCTATGGACCAAGAATCGGCGTTTGTCAAGGATCCCCAGCGAACTCGCCTCTACCGTGAGGTCGTGGCCTCCGACGCACGTCGCCCCCGTACTGCGCCGCAGGTGCCCCGATGGCTGGCCGACCGGCATCGGGAGCTGGCGGTCGGCGACCTCGTCGACGTCGAGCCGGAGACGGTCGACGTCGTGCGCCGGGCTCGACGGGGCCCGGCCTGGTCGGCGCTCGTCGAGGGAGCCGGCTTCGAGCTCGCCGGCCCTCACCGGCTGAGACGGCTCGACTCGCTGCCCGACTTCATCGGGCCGGCGATGCGCGTGCTCGTCATCGGCTTGAACCCGTCTCCCGCCGCCGCCGCGGCCGGTATCGGCTTCGCCCGTCCCGGGAATCGGTTCTGGCCGGCGGCCCTCGCCGGAGGGCTGGTGAGCAGAGACCGGCAGCCCATTCATGCGTTGGACCATCACGGCGTCGGCTTCTCCGACATCGTGAAGCGCACGACGAGGCGAGCCGACGACCTGTCTCGTCAGGAGTTCGAGGCCGGGATCGGCCGCCTGCATGGGCTGTGCCGCTGGCTCCGACCCGATTCGTGCTTGATGATCGGCCTCGCCGGCTGGCGGGCAGCCGTCGACCGGCGGGCGGTGGCCGGGTGGCAGGACATCGATCTCGGGGGTCGACCGGTCTACCTGATGCCGAGCACGAGCGGGCTCAACGCCGCCTCGTCGCTCGACGAGCTGACCGAGCACCTCGCAACGGTCGCCGCGGCCACGGTCGGCGCGTCGGTCAGCTCGGCCGCTCGATCAGCTCCCGACGATCCCGCGGTGGACCGGACTGACGAACAACCTCGCATCTCGGGCCACGATTGACCTCGGGACCGTCGTTAGGGTGTTGCCCATGGAACGACCATCAGGGCACCTGTTCGTCGGGGAGACGATCGATGGCGGTTCGGGCGACCGCACCGGCGAGGCCGTGCTCCTCGACAGCGCCGACTTCACCACCCACGGCGTCATCGTCGGCATGACCGGCTCCGGTAAGACCGGGTTGGGGGTCGTGCTGATCGAGGAGGCACTGCTCGCCGGCGTTCCCGTGCTGGCGATCGATCCCAAGGGCGACCTGGGCAATCTCTGCCTCACCTTCCCCGACCTCGCCCCCGCCGACTTCGAGCCGTGGATCGACGAGGGCACGGCCCGCGTGCAGCAGAGGTCGGTGCCGGAGCTCGCAGCGGAGGTCGCCGGCCAATGGCGGGACGGGCTCGGATCGTGGGATCTGGGGGGCGACGACATCGGTCGACTGCAGGCGGCGGCCACTCCGATCATCTACACCCCGGGCAGCGCCAACGGCGTGCCGCTCGACGTGCTCGGCCGGCTTTCGGTGCCGACCACCGACGACCCGGGAGCCCGCCAGGACGAGATCGACAGCACCGTCGGTGGTCTCCTGGCGCTCGTCGGGGTCGACAGCGACCCGCTCTCCGGCCGAGAGCACATCCTGCTCGCCAACCTCGTCGCCCGCTCCTGGGAGGCCGGCAGCGACCTCGACCTGCCCACCCTCCTGGCCCAGATCCTCGACCCGCCGATCCGCAAGCTCGGCGTGCTCGACCTCGAGACGTTCTACCCGGCGGGCGATCGTCACGCGCTCGTGCTGAAGCTCAACGGCCTCCTGGCGTCGCCGAGCTTTGCGTCGTGGGCGACCGGCGCCCCGCTCGACATCGAATCGATGCTCTGGGCTCCGGACGGGAAGGCTCGAGCCGCCGTGCTGGCGCTCGGTCAGCTCGAGGAGACCGAGCGCCAGTTCGCCGTCACGCTCGTCCTGTCGAAGCTGATCAGCTGGATGCGAACCCAGGCTGGGACCGGGGAGCTCCGGGTGCTCGTCTACCTCGACGAGGTGATGGGCCTCGCTCCCCCGGTCGGCAACCCGCCGACGAAGAAGCCGATCCTGACCCTGTTGAAGCAGGCCCGGGCGTTCGGCGTCGGGCTCGTGCTGTCGACCCAGAACCCGGTCGACCTCGACTACAAGGCGATCAGCAACGCCGGCACCTGGCTGATCGGGCGGCTCCAGACCGAGCAGGACAAGCGGCGCCTCGTCGACGGGCTCCGATCGGCCACCGGCACGACCGACCTCGCCGCCATCGAGGACACGATCAGCGGGCTCGGCAAGCGCCAGTTCGTACTCCGGACGACCCGCTCGGCCGAGCTGCCGCTGCTCACGACCCGCTGGGCGATGAGCTACCTCGCCGGCCCCCTCACCGGCGACCAGATCACCCAACTCATGGCCGCTGAGATCGCCGCCCTGGCCGGCGCCGGTGCGCGTCCGGCGACCGCAGCCGGCACCAAGACCGGCAGCGAAGCAGCCACCGGAGGCCCGGTCCCGCCCCGCCCCGCCGACCAGCCGGCCACCGTCAGCGCCCCCCTCGCCGACGACGAGTCGAGCGTCGCCCCGGCCGTCCCCGACTCGCTGCCGGCCCGTCACGCAACCGCCGCCGCCCCGTGGCTGGCCGAGGTGGGCGGCGATCCCGAGGGCGATCGGCTCCAGGCCGTCCTGGCCGCCCGGGTCGAGCTGCTGTTCGACGAGGCCAAGGCCAAGCTCCGCCACACCGAGGAGTGGGAGGCGATCGTGCCGCTCGGCGCCGACGGACCCGATTTCGACGCGGCGATCGCCGTCGACTTCGACGACCGCGACTTCACCGCCGACGGAGGTGACGGCGCCGTGTTCGTCCTGCCACCGATCGAGCTGACGGCGGGGATGGCCCGCTCGGCCAAGGCCGACCTGAAGGCGGCCCTCCACGGTGATCGGACCTACCAGCTCCACCACAACCCGGACCTCAAGCTGTGGTCGCGTCCGGGGGAGGCGATCGAAGACTTCCAGCTCCGGTGCGACGGCGCGGCCCAAGAGGCGGCCGACGAGGAGGCGGCCAAGATCCGGGCGAAGCTCGAGAAGAAGCAGTCGTCGATCGAGGCGGCGCTGGCGAAGGCCGAGGACCGGGTGGCCGAGCTCGAGGTGCAGACCGAGGGCCGCAAGCAGCAGCACATCATCGACATCGGCGCCAGCGTGCTCGGCGGGCTGCTGGGTGGACGCAGCCGGAGCCGGGGCCTGGCGAGCGCCGCCCGTCGGATGTCGTCCGGCAACCGTCAGCGGGCGTCGAGCGAAGCCCGCCTCGAATCGGCCCGCAACCGGGTGGCCGAGAAGGTCGAGGATCTCAACGAGCTCGAATTCGACCTGCAAGAGGCGATGATCGAGATCGACGACGAGTGGTCGACCAAGGCAACCGTCATCGAAGCGGTCGAGGTACCGCTGGAGAAGAGCGATATCTCGATCGCCGACCTGATGCTGGTCTGGATCCCGATCGTCCGCTGAGTCGCAGCGGCGGCCAAATCAGGTCGGGGCCAGATCGCGGATCGCCTGGCGGGGATCGACGTCGGCGAATCCCATGATCGACAGTGCCGGGGTGGTCACACCGGCCTCGACGTAGCGGGCGATGTGCTCGCGGCACGCTTCCGGCGGGCCGTGGATGATGATGTCGTCGACCACCTCGTCGGGGATGACCTCCAGCGCCTTCTTGCGATCGCCGGCGGCCCAGGCGTCCCACATCGGTCGGAGCACCTCGCCCCGGCCGATCCACTCGTGGAACGCGGCGTACACCGGCACGTTGAGGTAGGCGGCGATCGCTCGCCGAGCCTGGGCCCGAACGGTGTCGGTGTCGGTGCTCGGGCACACGAAGATCCGGGCCACGATCTCCTTGCCCTCACCCTGGGCGTGCACGATCGGCGCCACGGTCTTCACGTCGTCGGCCGAGAGCCAGTTGATGATCGCACCGTCACCCTCCCGGCCGGCGAGACGCAGCATGCCTTCCCGGAGGGCGGCGATCAGGATCGGCGGCTGCTCGGCGGGCACGATGCCCAGGCGGAAGCCCTTGACCTCGAACGTGTCGAAGCTCTCCTCCACCCGTTCACCGCCGAGCGCCAGCTTGAGGAAGCGAACGACGTCGCGGGTGCGCTTGTACGGCTCTTCGAACGGAATCCCGTTCCACCGCTCGACGATCACGTTCGACGACGAACCGACGCCGAGCACGAAACGCCCGGGCGCCGCGTCGGCCAGCGCTGCCGTGCTCTGGGCGAGGAGCGCCGGGCCGCGCGTGTAGGCGGGGATGATCGCCACGCCGAGCCGCAGCTCAGGGGCCCAGGCCGCGGCGAGCGCGAGGGGCGTGAACCCGTCGGAGCCATCGGCCTCGGATGACCAGGCGTCGGTGTAGCCGAGATCGACGAGCTCCCGGAACAGCTCCTGATGCTCGGACAGACGGGTACCGGCGATCGGGACGGACATGCCATAGCGAGTCATGAGCTCAAGCTAGCGGACGTCGCGATCGGGGGGCCGGGCGGGCGAGCGTTCAGGCAGGGGCCGGCGGTGGCGCGTCCGGGGCCGGCGGTGGCGCGTCCGGGGCCGGCGGTGGCGCGTCCGGGGCCGGCGGCGGTTGCGACCGGCCGGCGGTGGCCCCGCCGTCGCCGCTCTCCGAGCGAGCGTCGAACTCGGCCGAGAGCGACGGCAGCAGGTAGCCGAGGCGCAGGAGACCGGCCCCGATCACGAAGAACAGCCCGACCCGCCACAGGGTGTCGATGTTGGCCAGGTCGACGGTCAGCAGCTTGGCCAGCACGACGACCAACGTCGACAGCCCGAGCACCCGGAGCAGCGGCTCTCCGGCTCGGATCCCGACGACGAGGGCGACGGCCGCGGCGGCAGCCCACACCGCCGAGATGATGACCTGGCCCTGGGGGGCCTGGGAGAACACGGATCCGACCCAGAGGAGCCCACCGATCCAGGCGAGGACGGCGAGGAATCGAGTCATCCCCGCTCGGATCGCCGGATCGGTCGCCACGATGGCCACGGCAGCCACCGCCGCTGCCACAAGCACCACCACGACGGCATCGGCGAGGTGTTGGGCGGCACTGAGCGACTCGAACAGCCCGACCAGCATCACCCCGACGGCCCACAGCCACGAGACGGCGCCGAGCACGGCCGCCTGGGCTACGAGCAGGCGGTCGCCGAATCGCCATGCGAGCACGGCGGTCGCCGCGGCCTGGGCTGCGATCGCGAGGAGCACGACGGCGGCGTCGGTCAGCACGAACGACAATGAGATGGTGAGAAGGATCCCGACCCCGAGCAGGTGCGACAGCGTCAGCTCGCGGTTGAGCACGGTCCACCCTGCAAGTACCGCGATCGTGAACGCGATCACGACGACGAGCCCGATGGCCCCGACGGACCGATCGGTCGACGGGTCGACCACCGCCACCGCGGTAGCCCACACCCACGTTGGCAGGTAGAGCACGAACCGGTGATCGAGGGCGTGCAGCCAGCCGCTGGCCGCCGTGCCGATGATCGACGCCATCGCCGGGGCCGCCCAGGTCACGGCGGCGACGACCACGAGGAGGCTCAGCGCGATCGCCCGCTCGGCGCGGTCGAGGTCGCCGCCCTGGTCGACGGCCACCGCCAAGATCGTCGCCGTGGTCACGACGGTGATGACCAGGCGGGCGACCGTCCACGGTCGGACGAGCGCAGCCGAGATGGCGGCGATCGTCAGGGCGGCCAGCCAGCCGGCGACGACGAACACCGACAGCGGTGGCTCGTCGCCGATCCACAGGGGCCCCACGGCGGCGCCGGTGGCGGCGATGGCGAGAACGGCTTGCTGGTCGAGCAGGTAGGCGACGACGGCCAACCCCACGGTCACCGCCGCCAGCACCACGAGCGCCGGCCCGTTCGGCCACAGCTCGAGCGCTGCGTTGGCCGCCATCGCGCACACCGGCAGCACGATGGCGCCTCCGGCAGCGAGCGCCTCCGACCACGGCCGGTTGTCCGGAGCAAGGCGGAAGGCGCCGGCGAGGAGGCCGAACCCCATGATCGTCGCTCCGAGCAGCTGGAGCTCGGGACCGATCCAGCCCCGGTCGATCGCCGTGGCGACCAGGAAGATCGCTGCCAGGACGACCAGTCCGAGGCCGGCCCACTTGAGGAACGTCTCCGAGCTGATCGGGGAGCGGTAGGCGACATGGACCGGTGGCGCACCGGGAATGCGGCGGCCGGGAACGGCGGCCGGTGGCGGGACGGGGAACGGTCGGCCGACCGGTGGCGGTGGTGTGGGTGGCGGGGGCGGGAGGGGCTGGGTCGCGGCCGGCGGGGTCCACGGCTGCGAGCTGGCTGCAGGGCGTTCGAGGGCGGCCAGGCGGCGCTCGAGCTCGGCGACCCGCCTGGTCAGCGTCTCTATGCGCTGGTCCGGCTCATCGGCCGGGGGCGTTCCCGGTGACTCCATTGCAGACATCGTCGGTCCTCTCCGATCGCCTGAGCAGGGAGAAAAGCCCCTAAATCCGGCTGGGGGCCACCGCGAGCCGTTCGCTGTCACACCCCTTCGTGATACTTGTCGACATGGGACACGCCCAGCTGCACCTCATCTATCTCGATGACGACATGTGGAAGCTCGACGAGCGCACGATCCGGGTCGGTCGCAAGGGTCTGGCCGAGGCCCGGGCCGCTCTGGCACGCTCCGCCCGACCGTATACCACCGACGACGAGCGCTCCGCCGCTTGACGTCGCAGCACGTCAGCGTCGTAGGCTCGACTCATGAGTGATGTCGTCATTGTCGAAGCTGTCCGCAGCCCGATCGGGCGCCGCAACGGTGGGTTGTCGACCGTCCACCCGGTAGATCTGCTGGGTGAGGTCCAACAGGAGTTGTTCCGTCGCGCCGGCGTCGATCCGTCGGTCGTTGGGCAGGTCGTCACCGGGTGCGTGAGCCAGGTCGGCGAGCAGTCGTTCAACGTCGGCCGCACGGCCTGGTTGGCGGCCGGCTTTCCCAAGGAGGTACCGGCGACCACGGTCGACACGCAGTGCGGGTCCTCGCAGCAAGCGACCAACATGGCGACCGCGCTGGTGCAAGCGGGCGTCGTCGACGTTGCCGTGGCTTGCGGGGTCGAGCTGATGAGCAGGATCCCGATCGGGATGAACTCGTCGAAGAAGCTCGGGCTCGGCGTGCCGATCCCCAAGTCGTACTTCGATCAGTTCGAGTTCACCAGCCAGTTCGAGGGCGCCGAACGGGTGGCCGAGAAGTGGCACGTCACCCGGGCCGACGCCGACGAGTTCGGCTACCGGTCCCAGCAGTTGGCCGCTCGGGCCTGGGCCGAGGACCGGTTCGCCGCCCAGGTGCACCCGATCGACGCTCCCGACCTCGACGACGATGGCAAGCCGACCGGCACCACCCACCGGGTCGAGCGCGACGAAGGCCTCCGGGAGACCACGATGGAGGGACTGGCCGCCCTCAAGCCGGTGGCCCGAGAGAACGGCGTGCACACCGCCGGGTCGTCCTCGCAGATCTCCGACGGCGCGGCGGCCGTGCTCATCATGACCGCCGACAAGGCGGGCGAGCTCGGCCTGCAACCGAAGGCCAAGGTGGTCGACACCTGTCTCGTCGGGGTCGATCCTGTGCTGATGCTCACCGGCCCGATCGACGCCACTCGCCACCTCCTCGAAC
>JAOTYQ010000388.1 GCA_029861725.1 Acidimicrobiia bacterium
CCAGAGGGTTACGGACCCGTCCCACCGCTCAGCGCCTCAAGCGGTGAGGAACGCTTGGAGGCGGTCGCGTTCGCGTTGGCGGACGGCCACGTGGACCCGTTGCTTCTCCAGGAGCTGGGTCAGCGTCCGAGCCCCGCTGGGTACGGGATGCTCGTCGAAGAAGGCAGCCGCAGCGTCCGCCTGCTCGGGGAGGTCGAGTCGGGGCAGGCCGGCGAGCATGCGCACGATCGAACTGGTTGCGAACATGCTGATCAATCGGTCCCAGTTCCCGACGATGAAGTCCCACGTCTGCTGGCCGCTGTGGCGATTGGCGAGCGACCGTCCGAGCAGGAACGGAGCGTTCTGGGTCCGCACTTGGCCGTCGAGAATCAGCGCATGGAGCCGAGCGACCAATGAAGCTTCCGGGAAGTCGCACAGCGCATTGAGATACCGGATCTCGGCCTGCGGCGTGGTGGCGAGCTTCCACGCCTCGACGAAGTCGTTGAAGTCGGTCTCGTCGCCGACGGCGGCAACCACGTCGACCGAGGCGGCGAGCAGGGCGGCGTCGACGAGCTCGGGATCGCGCAGTCCGGTAGCCACCGCCCGCTTGGCCTCCTCCTGGATCTCGGGATCGTTGGCCACGGTGCCGAGCGCCCGCACCAAGTCGCCCCGGAGTTGGCGCGACCGGTCGTCGTCGTCGGCTCGGGGCGCCAGCCCTAGGTTGGCGAGGGGCGGGGCGAGCACATCGTGGGCGATGTCCTGCAGGCGCTCTCGAGCCTCGCCGTCGACCAGGCGGTCCAGCTGGCGAAGCCCGGCGATCAGTCGCTGCCAGACAGACCGGTCGCTCTCACCGCTCATCGCTTCGATCAGGTTCAAGAACGCCATCGAGGACGTGCGTCCGGCCAACAGCGACGCATAGGCATCGTCGAGGACGGCGTAGCGCTCGACGGCTTCGAGCTGTTCGCTCGACACTTCGGCCAGTGTGTCGAGCTGGTCGTCGGTGTAGGCAACCCGCAGGAAGCTCGCCCCGCCTGCGTTGAGCACGAGCCACTCGGGGTCGGCGTCGAGCTTCAGCTCGGTCACCTCGTCATCGAGCAGCAGCCGTTCGCGCCTCGCCTCGTCGTCGCCGGAGGCCTTCCAGCTGATCAGGATTGGGGCTGCCCAGCGACGGTCGGAGCTCTCGTCGATGCCTGCGTAGCGCATGCGCTCCTGCTCGATGGCCAGCGTCGAGCTGAACCCGCTGGCGTCGCCAACATCGGCCGTCGGCCGGGCCGCGATCAAGGGGTAGCCGCCCTGGAAGATCCAGGAGTCCATGATCCGTCGAACGGGCTCGCCGGTCTCCGCCTCGATCGCGTCCCACAGGTCGGTGGTTTCGGCGTTGGCGTACTGGTTCTCCCGCATGTAGCGGCGGATCCCCTCCCGGAAGCGATCCTCCCCGAGATACTGCTCGAGCATCCTGACGACGGCGGCGCCCTTCTCGTAGGTGAGGATGTCGAACATGCCCTCCGCATCGGTGGGGCTCACCACCTCGAACTCGATCGGCCTGGTCGAGGCGAGGGTGTCGGTGTCGAGGGCTTCGGAGCGCGAGAGGCTGAAGTCGACCCAGCGCTGCCAGGCCGGGCGGAACGCATCGGTGCAGCGCATCTCCATGAACGTCGCGAACGCCTCGTTGAGCCAGAGGCCGTTCCACCACTTCATCGTCACGAGATCGCCGAACCACATGTGTGCCAGCTCGTGGTTGATGACGTCGGCCGAGCGCTGGAGCTCGGCCTGGGTGGCCTTGGCCGGATCGATGAGCAACAGCACTTCGCGGAAGGTGATGCAGCCCAGGTTCTCCATGGCCCCGAACGCGAAGTCGGGTATCGCGACGAGATCGATCTTGTCGCCGGGATAGGGCAGGTCGAAGTACTCGGCGAAATAGCGGAGGGCGAAGGCGCCTGCCTCGAGCGCGAAGCTCGTCAGTTCGCTCTTGCCGGGAACGTGGACGATGCGGAGCGGGACGCCGTCGACGTCGATCGGATCGGTGATCTCAAGAGGACCTGCTGCGAAAGCGACCAGGTACGTGCTCATGGCCATCGTCGAGCCGAAGGTGATCACCGTCCGATCATCGGCGTTGGTGGTGCGCGACTCTTCGACACTGTTGGCGACGGCGTCGAGGCCGGCGTCGATCGTGAGGGTGAGGCGAAACGTCGACTTGAAGGCCGGCTCGTCCCAGCAGGGAAAGCACTTCCGGGCGTGTGTGGCCTCGAACTGGGTCGTCGCCAGGGTTCGCTCGACGCCGTCGGCGTCGGTGAATCTACTCAGGTACGGGCCGACCAGCTTGTCACTGAATCGGCCGCTGAACGTCAGGGTGATCATCGCCGGGCCGAGGTCCAGCGCATCGTCGACGTGCAGCATGATGCGCTCGTTCGGCTCGTCGAGCTCGACGGCGCAGGTGGTCGGCATCGTGCCGTCTTCGTCGCTGGTGGTGACCGTTGCCGACTCGATCTCGAGCTGGTCGGCGTTCAGCACGATCAGGTTCGTGGGTTCGATGACGTGGACATCGATGGCGACCGAGCCTTCGAATGCCTCCGCTTCCAGGTCGAGGTCGAGGGCCAATTCGTAGTGGCTCGGGCGCACGGATTCGGGGAGTCGATACGGATCCAGCGGCACCGCGCGATGCTATCGCTCCACTGCTCGAAGCGGCGTGCCCGCCGGCTGCTGGAGCCGGCGGGACCCGTCACGATACTGGTCGGTCACCGCGCTTGTCGTGGCATGACGATCCATTCATCGGTCCCGGTCCAGGCAGGTCAGCTGCGAGGCCGCGGGTTCTGGAGCTCCGAGCTCCAGAGCTTCGCGGTCGATCTCGACGTGTTCGATCCAGGCTCGGTGTACCCGCCGGCGACGGTCAGGATCGGGACTCGCTGCGCCGAGTTCGTGACGGTCGACGCGTTGATCAACCACCTCGTCGCCACCGGTCTGGCTCCCGATGGAGAGAGTCTTGCTCTGCTCTATCGCCTGGGCCAGCTAGTGGTCGACGTGGTCGGAGCTGCAGAGCTCGTCGGCTGCACCGATGACCGGCGACACCGTCATCTCTACGTCCTCACACCAAATGGCACGCTGCTCGGGGTCAATCCGCGCCTCGACCACATCGACTACCGGCTGCACTGGGGCGACGCCGGGTCGGCGACGATCGAGACGGCAAGACTCCTGTGTGACGTGGCGTTCGTCCGTCGTCCCGGACAGGACGGGGAGGCTTTTGCCTTGGCGCTCACCCATGAGTTCCTCGCCGGCGCCGGCGACGATTTCTCGGTCGGTGCAGTAGCGCTCGCCGACTGGTTCCTCACCGATTCGGTGCTGTCTACTGCGCTCGGGGAGGACGAGATCGCCGAGATCCGACGCCGGATCGGCTCGGTACGCCGACCGGACCCAGCCGGGAGGTGGGGTTAGCATCGATGGTGTGACCGAAGGTGTGGAGCTGTCGCTCACCGAAGAAGATCGGGGGCCGAGCCGTGGTCGGCTCATGCTGCTGTTCTGGCTGGCAGCGGCAGCGAGCGTCGTGTTGCCGCTGGTGCCGTATGGTCGCAATGTTCTCTACCCGTTCGCCCTGCTCGGAACGTGGGCTCACGAGATGGGACACGGGCTGGTGGCTCTGCTGCTCGGCGGGTCCTTCGAGCGGCTGGAGATCTACCGGAATCTCGGCGGGGTTGCGTTCCACAGCGGGGTGGGATCGTTCGGTCGGGTGCTCGTCTCCGCCGGCGGGTTGATCGGCCCGGCAGTGCCCGGTGCGTTGGTGATCGTGTACGGGTCGCGCCCGAGGACGGCCCGCTGGGTGCTGGCCGTGCTCTCGGTCGCGGTAGCGCTCTCCGTGGTGTTCTTCGTGCGCAACCTGTTCGGTGTGATCGCTCTGGCGGTCATCGCCGCAGTGGCCGCAGTCTTCGGTTTCCGGTCCCCAGGCGGGTTTCGGCTCGGTTTGACCCAACTGCTCGGCATCCAGCTCTGCCTCGCAAGCTGGGGAACGCTCGATTACATGTTCACCAGGGACTTCGTGCGGGACGGCCAGCGTGTCGACTCCGACACCCAGAACATCGCCGAGGTGCTGTTCCTGCCGTACTGGTTCTGGGGTGGTGTCACCGCCGCCCTCTCGCTCGCGATCTTGGCCTGGGCCTTCTACCTGGCCTGGCTGCGCTCGGAGCGCCGATCGGCGCTGGCGCCACCGACACTGCCGACCTGAGCGAGGCATCTCACGGTGGCGCCCGTCAACGCTGCCGGGGTCGCCGTCCCAAGCCGTTCGGAGGCTCCTCGCGCGCCACCCCCAGTCGCTCCAGGCTGGCGAACGCCTCGGCGCAGATCGCATCGAAGCGATCGAGCGGGGGCGCGTCGCGAGCGCCGGCCGCCGCCCAGTCGGCGAGTAGTTCTCCTAGCTCGTCGAGTCCGAGTACGACGACCAGCAGGGGGATCGCAGCCCGCTCCTCGTCGCTCAGGGGGGTCTCTGCCGTTGCGTCGTAGGCGGCGAGGATCGCCGTGAGCTCGGCCGGCCGATCGCGTCCGACACGGGCGAGATCGGCCGCTCGGCAGTCGGGCTGGATCCCATCGGATGGAGCCCTTTCGTCGGCTGCACTGTCGTCGAGAGCGGCTACGTTCAGCGCCGGCTCGGTACTGACCGTATGCCGTTCGAGCGCCCGGGCCAGCGGGTGGAGCGCCCCGTCGCAGCGGCGGATCAGCTCGAGGACGGCGCCGACCCGCTCGGGTTCGGGCTGGGCAAGCCGCACCAGCGCCGATCTCAATGTCCAGTCGTCGCGCCTGGGTGACTCCGCGTAGTTCACCAGCGACCGCTCGGGCTCGGGCGGCGCCGGGATGGCGTGGCGGGCGGCGAGTAGGCGCCCCGCCGATTCAGCGTCGTTCACGGCACCAACGCTACTCGGGTGGCTTCCGACCTGTCGGTTGAAGCATCAACTGGCATGTCGTGATTTCAGCATATATGGCGTTTCAGGTGGCTCCTTATTGGGTGAAAGACAACATCATTATCGAGATCATAGAATCAAAAATTGCACATTTCCCTTAACAAATAGCCAAGGTTCCATTACCGTAGCCAGTCATGGAGAACGCACGGGCCGTGACGGATGTCGACGAGATCCTCCGGTCGCTGGACGACGGGCTCAAGCAGGTCGAGGCCACGATGGCGTCGCTGCTGCACGGGATCCTGGCCGACAACGCGGGTGTGCTCTCCGAGCTCGAAGCCGCGCTCACCGATGTGGAGGCCGCGCTGGCCAATGAGTAGGTTCGATCGCTCCCGGACAACGGTGTCCGGGAGACCCGCCGCTGAAGTAGCTAGAGCTGTGTCTACGTCCTTCGAGGCACGTCCTTCGAAGGATGCGGTAGCCAGAGCTGTGGAGGCTTGACCGAACGGCGGGCGCGACCGGGCGGGCCTTGCGCCGGCCGACGGCGTCGGCGAGTATGGCTCGTCGACGACTGAGGACCGGAGCATGGCCCTGGAGAATGGTGCAACCCTTCCCGAGATCGCCGGGATCGACGCAGAAGGCGGCGAGATCAACGTCACCGATCTCGTCGAAGGCTCGTGGGGTGCTGTCCTGTTCTACCGCGGCCATTGGTGACCGTACTGCCGTCAGCAGTTGGTTGACTTCGAGACGAACGCCAGTCTGTTTCGCGAGCTGGGGGTTCGGATCGTCGCCGCATCGGTCGACGGTCCGGAACGCACGTCGGCTTTGGCCGAGGGGCTACGACTCTCGTTCGTCCAGATGGTGTCGAGCGTCGATGCCGAACACATCGCGGCCAAGACCGGGGCGTCGATCAACCGTGGCGAACGGGTCTTCTTACACGCCACCGCCTTCCTGCTCGATCCCGATGGGAAGATCGTCAACTCCGTGTACTCGAGTGGTCCGATCGGGCGCTTCACCGCCAACGACGTGCTGAAGAAGGTGCTGTTCGAGCAAGCACGCTAGCCCCGATCGCTCACGAGAACCCGTGATCTCGTGTCAGAGTCTGGGACG
>JAOTYQ010000389.1 GCA_029861725.1 Acidimicrobiia bacterium
GTTTCGGAGCGGCGACACCGTGCCACCGTGCTCCAATCCACCCACCTCACCGACGAGGCGGCGGTCAGCGACACGATCCTGGTGATGAGCGCCGGCCGGATCGTCTTCGCCGGGCCGCCAGCCCGGATCGCCAACACCGCGGAGGGCCGAACGTGGCTCCAGGCCGACGAGCCACAGAGCGTGCGCGCCTACTGGCGACTGGCCAACGGCTGGTATCGGTGCCTCGGCAACCAGCCACCCCCAGGTTCGACGCCGGTCGCCCCCACCCTGGAGGACGGGTATCTCCTGCTCCAGACAGCGGTTGTCGTCCACGCCGCCGGCTGACGGCGAGCCGGACGCTGGGGCTGGTTCACCCGTCGCCGAAACACCGGCCCGAACTCGCAGTAGGTTGTCACCCGTGACTGAGGCCAAATCTGATCCCATGACCGCCGCGGCGGCGCGCACTGGAGAACTCGTACCGGCCTGGGTGGTCAACCCGGTCGGTCCCTTACAGGGCGACATCGTCGTTCGCGGCTCCAAGAACGCAGTGACGAAGCACCTGGTTGCGGCGATGCTCGGCGATGGGCCCTCGACGGTGACCAATTGCCCCGACATCGGCGATGTCGACATCACCTGCAAGATGCTGGAAGCTCTGGGCTGTGCCGTCGAGAGCGATGACGGCACCGTCACCGTCGACCCGACGCCGCTGAGTGTCAGCCGGGTGCCGATGGTCTTCAGCGGGATGAACCGGATCCCGATCCTGATGCTCGGGCCGTTGCTCCACAAGGTCGGCGAGGCGTTCGTCCCCCTGGTCGGCGGCGATGACATCGGTTCCCGTCCGGTTGACTTCCATGTGAACGCACTCAAGAAGATGGGGGCCGAGATCACGATCACGGCCGAGGGCCTGGAGGCCAAGACGAGCCGGTTGCAGGGCGCCCACATCGAGCTGCCCTACCCGTCGGTCGGGGCCACCGAGACCGTGCTGCTGTCGGCGGTGATGGCCAAGGGCCGGACAGTCCTCGACGGCGGTGCCCTCGAGCCCGAGGTGATCGAGCTGGCCCTGTTCCTCCAGCGGATGGGAGCACAGATCGAGATGCGGCCCGGCCGTCGCTACATCATCGACGGGGTGGACCGGCTCTCGTCGGCGTCGCATCGCCTGCAGGGCGACCGGATCGAAGCCTTCTCGTACCTGGTGGCTGGGCTGATCACGAAGGGAAACGTCACCGTGTACGGCTGCAGCCAGGATCGACTGGTGACGGCGATCTCCACCCTGTCGCGCATGGGTGCCCAGTTCGAGATCACCGACACGGCCGTGTCGGCGAGCGCGACGCAGCTCAACCCGGCCGTCGTCGAGACCGACACCCATCCGGGGTTCATGACCGATTGGCAGTCACCCATGGTTGCGCTCTTCACGAGTTGCGACGGCCTGTCGGTGATGTACGAGACGGTTTACGAGAACCGGTTCACGTACGTGCCAGCCCTCAACAAGATGGGCGCTCAGATCGAGACCTACAACACGCCGCTCGGCAGCATCGAGGGGCGGTTCGTCGGTTCGTCGACGCCTTGTTCGGTGATCGTGCGGGGCGGCACGCCCCTCCGTGGAACCGAGGTTGTCGTGCCCGATATCCGCGGCGGGTTCGCCTACGTGCTGGCTGCAGCCTCGGCCGAGAGCACCACGACGATCACCGGGACCCATCACCTCGACCGCGGCTACAACCACCCCATTGACAACTTCAAGGGCCTCGGGCTCGACATCGAGCGCGTGATGGTGCCGAAGCCGTCGTCGCTCAGCTAGCCCTGATCCGCGGCTCCGACTCAGGCCAACCGATCGCGACTGAGGCAACCAGCAGCGACCGCGGCTCCGACTCAGGCCAACCGATCGGGACTGAGGCAACCAGCAGCAACCAGCAAAGGCCAACCGATCGCGACTGAGGCAACCAGCAGCGACCGCGGCAAGGAGTTCGCCTGCGAACTCCCGAAGGAGCCGCTCCGCGGCTCCGACTCAGGCCAACTGATCGGGACTGAGGGCGAAGAGGTCTTCCTTGCCGGCGGTGACCGCCGGCTCCAGCCCCAGCACCGACGGCAGCAGCTGCTCGCCGAAGAAGCGGGCCGAGACGAGCTTGGCCTCGTGGAACTCGTCGTCGTCCTCACCCTGTCGGCTCAGGGCGGCGAGCCCGAGCCGGCCCATCAGACCACCGCACACGACCGTGCCGAGCAGCCGCAGATAGGGCGAGGAGCCGGCCAGTGCGTGGTTCGGGTCCATGGCACCGTTGGCCAGGAGCCATTCGGTGGCCCGCCGGCAGGCGGCCACCGCCGCCTCCAGGTTGGCGCCGAAGACTTCGAGCTCAACGGTGTCGCTGAGGCGTTCCGCTGTCTCGTCGATCTCTTCGAGCTTGTCGAGGACGACCCCTCCGGCCCGCATCGGGAGCTTCCGTGCGACGAGGTCGGCGGCCTGGATCCCGTTGGTCCCCTCGTAGATCGCGGCGATCCTTGCGTCGCGGTAGTGCTGGGCGGCGCCGGTCTCCTCGATGTAGCCCATGCCGCCGTGGATCTGGACCGCCAACGAGGTGAGCTCGTTGCCGAGGTCGGTGCAGAGCCCCTTCGATAGCGGCGTGAGCAGTTCGGCCAGCTCCCGCGCTGCGGTCGTGTCCGCTTCGGTGTCCTCTGCCACCGAGCGGTCGATTGCGGCGGCGTTGCTGTAGATCAGGCACCGCATGGCGTCGATCCACGAGCGTTGTGTCATCAGCATCCGTCGTACGTCGGCGTGATCGATGATCGGGCTCGATGTCCCGCGTTCGGCGCCAACCGCAGTCCCCTGCTTGCGCTCGATCGCGTAGGCGAGGGCCTGCTGGTAGGCCCGCTCGGCGAGGGCGAGGCCCTGCAACCCGACCGAGAGGCGGGCGTTGTTCATCATCGTGAACATGTTCCGCATGCCGTCTCCCTCCTCGCCGATCAGCCAGCCGATCGCACCGCCGTCGTCGCCGTAGCTGAGCACACAGGTAGGACTGCCGTGGATCCCGAGCTTGTGCTCGATGCTCACGCAGCGGACGTCGTTGTGATCGCCGAGACTGCCGTCGTCGTCCACGAGGTGCTTGGGGACGAGGAACATCGAGATGCCCTTCGTGCCCGGAGGCGACCCAGGGGTACGAGCCAGGACGAGGTGGACGACGTTCTCGGCGAGGTCGTGCTCGCCGTAGGTGATGAAGATCTTCTGGCCGGTGATGCGGAATGAGCCGTCGCCGACCGGTTCGGCCTTCGAGGTGAGCGCGCCGACATCCGAGCCGGCCTGGGGCTCGGTGAGGTTCATCGTCCCGGCCCACTCGCCGGTGAGCATCTTGGGTAGATAGGTCGCCTTTTGCTGGTCGGAGCCGTGGTGCTGCAGCGCATCGATCGCGCCCTGGGTGAGCAGCGGGCACAGCGACAGCGACATGTTGGCGCTGGTCAGCATCTCTTGGATGACGATCGCCACCGTCCAGGGGAACCCACCGCCGCCATAGGTCGGGTCGAACGGGATCGCGCCGAATCCCGACTCGACCCATTGCCCGTACACCTTCTTGAAGCTGTCGGGGGTGCTGACCGATCCGTCGTCGTGGCGGATCGCTCCGATCTGATCGCCATCGCGGTTGGTCGGTGCGACGACTTCCGCCATGAACCGGCCGATCTCGGCGAGGACGGTTCGCACGGTGTCGACGTCGACTCCCTGGAACCGCGACGCCTCGACCAGGTCGGATACATCGACGATCTCGTTCAAGACGAAATCAATGTCCCGAAGAGGTGGTGTATAGCTTGTCATTGGGTTATTGTCCTCACAGCGCAGTTGGACACCGACAACCAACATTCGACCAGATCTGGCTCGGGGCTGCCAGGTTGCTTCTAACCCCGAAGGCCAGTTTCAGAATGAGTTCTGCTGCAACCGGCGAGGGCGCCACGGTGTCTGAGCGTTCGCCGGATCAAGCCCGCCGCGCGCTTCTTGGTGCTCTCGCACTCGGATTCGTTGCTTCTGCCTGTTCGTCTGAGGAACCTCTCGGTGAGCTCGGGGCTCCATCGGTCGATGGAGCCGACTCCGGAGCCGATCCGACGACCAGTGCGGTGACCGATACGACCGCCGGGAAGGTCACGGCCGCGTCGACCGAGACCGGACCCGAGCTCGTCGAAGTGACGCTGCCGCAGCGCAATGACGGCTCGATGGCACCGGTGTCCGACGCGGCTCCTCCGGACGACGACGCCGCATCAACACAGGCCGGCGGTTCGGAGACGCCGGGCCTTCCCCAGACCGGCAACGATGCCACGCCGGCAGCACCGCCACCAGCGGCACCGGCCCAAGCCGCACCGGCGACGACGGCGACAACCGCACCGCCCCCAGCAGCGCCGGCAACGAGTGCCCCGACGGCCCCCGCCGCGATGGCACCAGCCACGGCTGCGCCGGCTCCCGCCCCGGCACCGGCCGCTCCGGCGCCTCCGCTGCCGGCCCCGCCGACCACCGTCCCGCCAACCACGGCGGCCCCCATGACGGCGGCCTCCATAGCCGTAGCACCCACCACCGCGGCCCCCACCACAGTCGCCCCCACGACCACGGCCCCGGCGACCACGGTGGGGCCGCCGACGACCGCGCCGCCCACGACCGCCGCGGCGACGACCGCCCCGCCGACCACGGCGCCGGCGACCACCGCCGCCCCGACCACCGCCGCCCCCACGACGGCCCCGCCCACGACCAACCCGTCGGTGCCTCCGCCACCGACGACCAACGCGAGCGCGATCCACCTCGCCAACCGCCTCACGTTCGGGGCGACCCCGGCACTGATGCAGCAGATCAGCCAGCTTGGCCCCGCCGGCTTCGTCGAGGACCAGCTGGCCAGAACGGGACCAGACCCGAGCGTCGAGAACCGGCTGGGAAGCTTTCGTCTCCTCGGGATGACCCGCAAGGCCACCTACGATCGTCTACGCGACCTCGACAGCATCGACCTTCGCCGCGAGCTGACCCACCTGAACGTCCTGCGCGCCACGTTCAGCGAGAACCAGCTCTACGAAATGATGTGCCAGCTATGGCTGGACCACTTCAACATCCATCTCCTCGGTAATGGCCGCACCGAGCACCTGCACATCGACTACCAGGAGAACGTCATCCGGCCGAACGCCATGGGCTCGTTCCGTGACCTGCTGGTAGCGACCGCAAACTCGACGGCGATGCTCACCTACCTCGATAACGATCGGAGCAACGCCAACTCCAACCAGGGTGTCAACGAGAACTACGGCCGTGAGTTGCTCGAGCTCCATACGCTCGGGATCGACGAGAACGACAACCAGGTCTACACCGAGGTCGACGTGCGCAATGCGGCACTGGCCATGAGCGGCTGGTCGATGGAGTTCGATCGCAACGATGGCAACTACTCCGACTTCGTGTTCCGCAACGACTACCACCACACCGGCGAGGTCTCGATTCTCAACGGGGCGTGGACCAGCGCCGGCACGTCGGGCAAGGGCACCGGCGACAGCCTGGTGAACTTCCTTGCCACCCACCCTTCGACCGCCCGCTACGTCGCCTACAAGATCTGCCGGCGATTCGTGGCCGATTCGCCGCCGACGAGCCTGGTCGACTCGACCGCCCAGGTCTACCTGGCGAACGACACCGCGCTCGCACCGACGCTCCGTCACATCCTGACCAGCGCCGAGTTCGCCAGCTCGGAGGGCCAGAAGCTCCGGCGTCCGTTCGAGGTGATGGTGGCGACGCTACGGGCGCTGCACTCCGAGATACCCAACGATCCCGACGGTAACTCGGCCGATCAGCTCTTGGACCGGCTCGGGCAACAGAACCACGAGCCGTGGGCGTGGGATGCCCCCAACGGTTACCCGGACGAGGCGAGCCACTGGCTCAACGCCGACGGGATGATCGCCCGGTGGAACCTCGGGGTTCGCCTGGCCCGCGACATCGAGACCGGCGGCGACGGCGACCGGATCCGGACCGACTACAGTGCGATC
>JAOTYQ010000390.1 GCA_029861725.1 Acidimicrobiia bacterium
GTTGGCTGTCGCCTACGTGATGGCGAGGGTGCCGCTACTGGCGATGTATCTGCGGGTGCGGCGGTCGATGCCGTCGGCTCGACCCATCGCCGACCTGTACCTCCGTTTCTTCGGCGTCAGCGCCGGGCTGTGGTTGCTGTCGATCGCGGTGCCCGGTCGCGCTCGGTTCGTGCTGTGGGTGGTGGCGCTCGTCGTCGAGTTCGCCGCCCCTGTCGTGGGTGCCCGGCGACCAGATGGCCCGCCGACCCACGGCGAGCACTTCCAGGAGCGGTACGCGCTGTTCACCATCATTGTGTTGGGCGAGACGTTCGTGAAGACGCTGACCGAGGTCAGCGACACCGGGATCTCGGCCCCGACCCAGGTGTTCGGTGGGTTGGCGTTCCTGATCCTGATCGCCCTCTGGTGGACCTACTTCGACGACATTGCCGACGCCAACATCCGGACAACGAGCACGGTGGCGAAGACGGGGCCGATCAACCGTTTGCTGTGGGTCTAAACCCACTTGCCCCTGGCCCTCGGGATCACTGCGTTCGGCGTGGCGGCGAAGAAGATCGTGGGTGTCGAGGCCTTCACCGACCCGTTCAAGGACAGTTACGCGTGGCTTCTGACGGTGGCACTGGTGACGACGCTGGTGGCGGTGGCGGTGCTCGACCTGGTCACCGTCAGCCCCCACTTCGCCATCGACGCCCCCCAGCGCTTCGGCCCACGGCTGGTGGCGGCGGCGCTGCTCGTGCCGGTCGGCGCCCTCATCGCCTCTGGCACGCTCGATGCCATCACCGGCGTCGGCCTGGTCACGATGATCATCGTTGGCCAGATCGCCGTCGAGGTGGTCTCGGCCCACAGGTCCGAATACCGGCTCGGTCGCGACGTCCGCGCTCAAGTAGCCGAGCTGGCTGGTGCCTGCGACCACCTCGATAGCGCCGTCGCCCCCGCCAGCGCGCCCGCCACGGTGTGCCAGGCCTGCGTCGACAGGGGGATCGATTGGGTGCAGTTGCGTTGGTGCCTGACCTGTGGCCACGTTGGCTGCTGCGACGACTCACCGGGCCAGCACGCCACTGCTCACCAACGAGCCACCGGTCACCCCGTCATCGCATCGCTGGAACCGGACGCGACCTGGGCCTACTGCTATCCGGACGACGTCACCGCCCCGACGTGGCGCACACCGACGCAATAGCGGGCACCGCACCCCTGATGACGATTGGGGTCTTCTCGTCGTGGCTGGTCAGCGGACGGTGCCGGCGTCCAGGTCGAAGACTTCATCAGCCACGATGCGATACTGGTCCCAGGTCCGCTCGTAGTCGAGGGTGGCCGAGGCGTCCTGCCAGGCGGCGTTGAACGAGTCGAGGATCACGTGGCTGCAGCCGAGATCCTCGAGCAGTGCCAGGTCCGCCCGGAGCTGATCGAACGTCCCCTCGCCCAACAGCCGTTCATCGTCGGGAAGTGGGCGGTCCCGGATGTCGAGCTGGATGCGAGGGCACAGCTCGGGGGTCGGGCGACGCTCGGCCTCGGCCAGGGCCCGCAGGTGGGGGACTGCGTCGTCCCGGAACCGGTTGGGTCGCTGGCGGATGGGGTGCCAGGACGCTCCCAGGCGGATTGTTCGGCGCAGGGCTGCGTCGCTCCCGCCTCCGACCCAGATCGGGGGGTGGGGTCGGCGCGCTGGCCGAGGGGAGGTGTCGACGCCCTCGAAACGGTGCGTGCCGTCGTGGGACACCTCGTCGCTGGTCCAGTGTCGGATGATCACGTCGAGATACTCATCGGTCAAGGCGCCCCTCCGGGCGAAGGGCACGTCGAGGGCTTCGAACTCCCTGGTCGCCCAGCCGACGCCGACCCCGAAGATCAGGCGTCCACCGCTGAGCTGATCGATGTTGGCGAAGGCCCGGGCGGTCTGGAGGGGATGGCGGTACGGGACGATGGTGACCGTGGTCCCGATCTCGATCCGCTTGGTGATGCCGGCCAGCCACCCCAGCGTTGAGACAGGCTCGTAGAACGGGGCCGGGTAGCGCTCGGTCACGTCGGGAGTGACGGCCAGGTGATCCGACGTCAGAAGCGAGTGGTAGCCGAGGGTCTCGGCCAGTTCGGCCCACCCGGCCAATACCTCGGGCCTGGCTGCAGGGCCGAAGTTGATGAGGTTGATGCCCAGTTTCATCGTTCTGTCCTAGCGCAACGATTGCCGACCTGACGGGTCTGCTCCTGGTCCGAGGATCAGTCGGCCGGCGCAGGGTTGCACCGGGCCTCGACTCGTCACCGAGCCGGTTCCAGGCCCCGGGAGGGTCAGGTGACGTTGGTCTCGGTGGCCGGGGGACGACGGCGACCAGGCCGGGGTGGTTCTCCTGCTCGGTTCGGTGTGGCGGTCGTGGTCGCCTTGGGGTTGCCCGATGCGTCCGACGTGGAGACCCTGACTTGCGTCATGTTCGTTAGTCCGCAGGGGGCCCGTCGGTTGCTCGGGTTCGTAGGGGCAGGCCGAAGAGTGTGGTGGTGATGCCGCCGCCTACGACGAGCCACCAGATACGGTCGAACCCTGCGATGAGGTCTGCAGTTGCGGTGGCTGTCCCGAGGAGGGCGATCGTGAGGGCGACACCCAACGATCCGCCGAATTGACGGACTGCCTGGGTCGTCGCTCCGCCGACGCCAACCCGGTTCGCGGGGAGCGCCTGGACCGCCACGCTGGTGGCTTGGGGAAACACCAACCCAATGGCGACCGCGGAGAGGGCAAGCGGCACGGCGAAGTCGACCAGGTAGTCGACGTCGGCAGTGAGAAACACCACTCGGTAGAGCCCGCTGGCTGCGGCCACCACCCCGCCCACGATCACGAGTGGTCGTTGACCGATCTGTCCCGCCAGCTTGCCGAAACGGGCGGCCAGTACCGCGGCCAGGGCGGGGCCGGGGGCCACCCCGAGACCGGCCTTGAGGATGGACCATTCCCAAACGTTGACGAGAAACAGGATCAGACCGAAGAACATCGCCACGAACGACATGGAGAAGCTGAACATCGCGAGATTCCCCCACCGGAAGTTCCCAAGGGCGAAGAGCTCGAGGTCGAGTGTGGGGGAATCGGTCCGCTGCTGGTGGCCGACGAAGACACCCAAGAGGAGGAGCCCAGCGGCGAGAACGACGACGGTCTGCGTGCTCGCCCATCCAACGGCATCCGATTCGACCACGCCATACAACAAGGCCCCGGCCGCCGACGCGATGAGTACGACACCCCCGAGCGACGGCAGTCGCACCGCCGGATCCCTCGACTCCTGAAGGAAACGGACGCCGGCAACGATGGTCACGACGCCGACCGGCAGGTTGATGAAGAAGGCCCAGCGCCAGCCGAAAGCATCGACGATCAGCCCACCGAGGGAAGGTCCCAGCGCGGCCGACATCGCCCCGATGGCACCCCAGATGGCGACGACCTGTGGGATCTTGTCGCGGGGAAAGGCAGCCATGACGAGCGCCAGCGACGACGGGACCAGGATCGCCGCTCCAACGCCCTGGAAGATGCGAGCCGCGATCAGCACCCCCACCGTCGGGGCCAGGCCGCAGGCCATCGATGCAACGGTGAACGTGGCCGAGCCGACGAGGAAAGCCAGCCGGTGCCCGAGACGGTCGGCCAGCTTTCCAGCCGGGACCAGGAGCGCGGCGAAGGCGATGGTGTAGGCGTTCAGCACCCAGGACAGGGTCGATGGCGATGAGTCGCCGAAGCTGGCGGTGATATCGGGGAAGGCGACGAAGAGGATCGTCGTATCCAGGTAGGTCGCCAGTGCGGCGAGCGCGGCGATGCCCAGGGTCAGGCGGCCGTGTCGAGCGTCGTGGCTGGCGGTGGCGGCCTGCGCGTGTTGATCGGTCATACCGTCGGGGCGTTGCCAATGATCCGATCTGGCGAGACCAACACGGCGGTTCTGCCGTCTTCGGCCATGACCCGGTCGTACTCATCGAGGTCGTCGTGCGTGCCGCCAGCTGCCGCGTAGATCTCGCGTAGCAACAGTCGCAGGGCTTCAGCATCGACGTCGTCGGCAGGGTCGGCGGGGCCGATCAGGTCGGCCGGCCCGGTGACCGAGATCCAGGCCCAACCCCGGCGGATGGCAATCGTGACGTGGGAGCCGCGGCGGACATGATTGAGCCGGGCGGCCCGCCCCATCGAGACGAGGGCCACGCTCGGCTCGCCGGTGAGGGGGTGGTCGATCACCCCGCAGTTGGTGGCGATGCTCGACTGCACCCGGCCATCAGCCTGGGTGGTGCTAACGGTCGCCAGACCGGTTTCGTCGGCCAGGTACCTCTTGACGTCGTCCAGGTCTGGCATGCCGGTTGCTCCGTTCGGTTGCCGGGAACGCACTATCGTGACAGCAGCTGGAGACTACTGTCACGATAGTAACGGGTCCAGTTCGGAGCGGTTCCTAGGACCGGTTCCTAGGACCGGTTCCTAGGACGGCGTTCCTGCCGGCAACAAACCGCAGGGTGTGAACCTGGCAGACGGTGGTGCGTGAGGCCTAGGTACCGAGATCGACCGATCGGGCCGTCGTCCACTTCGAACCCCATTTGAAGAGGGCTCTGAGGACGGGTTCGAAGTCGCGAGCCGCCTCGGTCGGGAGGTATTCGTAACGAGGCGGGCGCTCGCTGTACTGGCGGCGCTCGAGGAGTCCGCTATCGACGAGGCGTTTGAGGCGAGTGGTGAGCACGGTGGGAGCAATGCCGAGATTGTCTTGGATGTCGTCGAACCGAGTGAGCCCGACCATCACGACGTCCCGCAGGATGAGGGGCGTCCACCACTCACCGACCAGCTCGAGGGACTGCGCTATGGGGCAGTCCATGTCCTCGAAACTCTTCCGCTTCACGCCTTCCAGGGTACCAACGCAGTAACTTGCGTCACCAAAGCCACCCGCACCGTGAGATGACGGTAGCCAGCTTGGGAGTGCCCGAGTGACGGCAGGTTCGGCGATGGTCGGATCCCAATGGAGTGCCGGCCCTGGCGGCCCGCGAGGTTTCTGCTAATTGGTGGGGTAGGACGGCGCTGTCTCGGCTACGCCTTGTTCCCAGGGGGTGGCGTCGGCCCAGAACCGGGCGGCGAACTTCGAAGCGTCGACGTGGAACGGGCGTTCCCACTGGTACAGCATCTCTTTCAGCTCCCGGAGGTCGGCGTTGAACAGGCCGAGCACCGACATCAGTGGCTTGGGCATCACCTGGATCTTGAGTGGTTGTCCGAGTTCGTCGGCGAACATCTGGAGCACCTGGCGCGTGGTCTTGTCCGGAGCATTGGGTACGTTCCAGGCCTGTCCCATGGCGTCGTCGGCCCCGCCGACAGAGAGCAGCGCTCGGGCGATGTCTGGCACGTAGGCGAAGGAGTGGGGTTGGTCCGGGTCGCCGACGACCTGGGCCGACTTGCCCTTGGCCAGACGGCCGATCGATAGATCCCCCAGGGCAGCCTGTACCACGCCAGGACCGTAGAAATCGCTGGCTCGAACCGAGGCCACCTCGACCCGACCGGCCTCGTGGGCCTGTTGCCACATCCTCGTGATCTTGGACCGGGTCGCCGGCTTGTTGCCGTAGTCGGTTAGCGGCAGGTCTTCGGTCATCGGCACCGTCACCGGTCCGTACATGTAGCAGTTGTCCATGAACACGAACCTGGCCCCTGCCGCCGCGGCACCATCGAGCATGCCCGCCATCATCGGCGGCCACTTCTCGGGCCAGCCCTGGTAGCTGAGTCCGACACAGCTGTAGACGATGCGAGCATCGGCACAGGCCTTTGTCGCCTGTTCGGAGTCGCTGATGTCAGCCGCTACGACCTCCACCCCATCCGGTACCGACGCCCGACCGCTACGTGTCACCACTCGGGTCTCGACCTCGTCGACCACCAGCCGGTCGACGAGGGCCCTGCCGACCGGCCCCGCCCCCAACACCACCGCACGGCCATCGCTCATCAACTCGCTCCTTCCTGCACCGGGGGCCATCATCGCACGA
>JAOTYQ010000022.1 GCA_029861725.1 Acidimicrobiia bacterium
CACAGAGCCGGTTGAGGCGATCGTGACCGTGGTCGGCGAGCTGGCGACGGCGCTGGATCTGACCGAGCACGGGCTCGCAGACGACGGCGACGGCCGCACGGAGCTCGTCGTCCTCACGCCGAGCGATCCGGCCGCCAGCCCGCTCGCAGCCCGACCGGCCGGCACGGTCGGGACGTACTACGAACAAGTGAGCGGTCGCCTCTTCGCCTGGATCGGGCATCGTCGGCGAGGCATCGCAGTGATCGACGCTGCCCTCGGCGATCGTGTGGTTGGCGAGGTTCGCTGCCTCGCCGCGTTGGGCTCCGGCACGGTCCACCTCGCCGCCAGGAGCGAGACCGAGGCCGCCCGATTGCTCCGCCTGCTCAACGGCTACGACGGTCGGGTGGTCGTCGACCTGATCGAGCCCGATGGCTGACGACGACCGGCGGGTCGAGCTGATCCGCACCCGCGACGACGGCCAGGTGGAAGCGGCCCGAGTCGGAGCCGGTCTCCTGATCGGACTCCTGGCCGGACATCGCTCCTTGCTCGGTGCGGCCGGTGGCCGCATCGCGTTCGAGGCCGCTCTCGGCTACTTCGTCCTGGCCGTCCTCCTGAGCGTGGCCGGGACGCTCGTCGTGGGTCGAATGTACGACCGGTTCTCCGCCAGAGCCAGCGACCACCAATCCGACACCGCGACCAAGAACAACACTGCAACCGCACCACAACACACAACCCAAGGGGATGGAGAAGATGAACCCGCCGACATCAACAACGACTGAACCGGTTCGACAAAGCACGGGGCCGCAACAGGAGGCGGCTAGGGTCGCCGACGTGACCATCGAGTCGAGCAGATTCGGAGCGCTCGAGCTCGAGCGCTCCCAGGGCATCGACTTCGGGCCGGGCCTCCTCGGCTTCCCCGAGTCCGGCACCTACTACCTGCTCGACGTGCCCGAGACCGGCTACTACGCCTGGCTCCAGAGCGGCGAGGAGCCGGAGGTCGCGTTCCTGGTCACCAGCCCCTGGGACTTCTTCCCGGACTACGAGCTCGACGTGCCCGACGACGTGCAAGACGAGATCAGCCTCAGCGATCCGAGCGATGCCGAGGTGCTCGTCCTTCTGACCGCGCACCATGACGGCGGCGCCACGGCGCTCACCGCCAACCTCCTCGGGCCAATCGTGGTCAACACCCGCACCCGGCAGGCTCGTCAGATCGTGCTCGACGACACCCGGTACACGACCCGGGAGCTCCTCCGGGCGTCCTGATGCTGGTCCTGAGTCGCAAGCCCAACCAATCGATCGTGATCAGCTCTGACATCGTCGTCACGGTGATCGAGGTCAAGGGCGACCAGGTTCGGCTCGGGATCAAGGCCCCGCGCGAGGTCACGATCCATCGGGAGGAGGTCGCGGCAGAGATTCGGGCCGCCAATCGCGAGGCAGCCCAGACCGGTCCAGGTCTCCCAGATCTGCCCGTGCCACCCTCCAACTGAGCCACCCTCCAGGACCGGCAACCATGCCGGTGCCTCCTCGCCGAGTAATCCCTGGCCAGGTGGTCGTGTCTCGTACATGTGTTCGGTAGGGTGTGGCTCTTCGCAGCTGCGGCTGCCGCTCACTCCACTCTGTTACTGGTCGTGTGTTCGGCCGGGCAGGCGTGTCATGGACACGGGTTCGTCGGTGGCTGAGATGTTGGCTGGGTTGGCGTCGGTGTTGGATGAAGCCGAGGCCTTGGCGTTGTCGTGTCAGCCACCGGAGGCGGTGCGGGAGTGGGCCGCCGGGTTGCAGGGGGTGCGGGCCCGGGTCGAGGCGTTGGTGTGCCGTTCGGTGGTGGCGGTCGGTACCTCGAGACCAACCACCCCCCCTAGCGTGCGCGCAGCTGCGTGCGGCCGACCGATCAGCTCGCGGCCCCCCGGTCGGGGACTAGGCAGGCCGATAGGTCCAGTGCCACGGCTCGCGAGGCACATCCTCCACGAAGCCGTACCGCCACGCGTGCTCCCGCATCCAGCTCAATGCCGGTCCGTCGAGGGCGAGGTCGGTCGACAAACCCCACCCGTGGTTCGAGGTCCCCGGCACAGCAGCGAGGCCACCCTGGCCGTAGATCCCCTTCCGCTCGGCAACGTCGTGTTGGCCCGCCAGCGAGCGATAGCTGTCGGTGAGGCCGATCGTCACCCCGGCAGCCTGGGCGTCATGCAACAGCACCGTCAGAGCCTCCGCCGCCGGCGCGTACAGCCGGTGGCCGGTGTCACCGACAGGAGCCAGCGCCTCGACGGGCACCCGCCCGTTGCCGAAGCCGACGAGCTCGGGCGGTGGGTCCAGCGGCCCTCGGGTTCCGTCGGCATGGGCCGGGTGCAGTTCCACGCCGTGCGGGTGATGAGCGCCGTCGTCGACGAGGACCGAAGCCGCGACCAGAGGGCCGCCACCACCGCCGAGCGAACCGGCGGTGCCGGCGGCTGGCGAGGCCGGTTGACCGGCATCGATCACGGCGTTCTGGAGCGCCAATCCGAACCCCAGGCGGGAACCACCGGTGCTGGGAGCACCGGCCGTCTGCTCGATCTGCGAGACCCGAGCCCGGATGGCCTGGAGACGAGGACTGGCGGGGACGATCTCTGTCAACTCCTCACTCCCGGTTCAGCTGTTCGTACCGACGGTGCATCGGGTTCCCGTCGGCGGTTCGTCGCCGGTCGTGAGACAGCCTCCACCTGCCGCCAGGGCGAGACCCGCTGCGGGCGGACTGGACGACGGGCCACCGGTAGCGTGAGGGTGGTGGCGACCATGCAGATCTGGTGTCCTGGATGTGAGTGGAGGCCGAAGCCCTCGACACGGTGGGTATGCGAGTGGCGCTGCCGGCACGAGTGGAACACGTTCGACACTGGCGGCGTGTGCCCGGCCTGTTCCAAGGTCTGGACGCTCACCCAGTGCCACGCCTGCCATCGAAAGTACCCGCACCCCGACTGGTACCACGACGACCCGACGGCCGACAGCGACACGACCGACGACACGGCCACTGAGGAGGCCGAAGACGACGACTGGGATGCGTGGGAGCGCGAGCTCGAGTCGCCGAGCCCCCAGGCGGCACCGCTGACGGAACCAGCACTGTGCCCGAATCAGCGGGTCATGTCTCGCAGTCGACGTCGTAGCTGGCAGCTCGCGACCTGTTCCACCCGAACGGGCCGTAGCCAGCCTCGGGCTCGACGGTGCACAACCAGTCGATCACGGCGTCCGGTCGCCCGCCCAGGCGGGACCAGGCGTAGTCGGCCACCACACCCTTGGCGTCGGAGGAGAGCGAGCGGGTCAGGTACCGAACGTCGACCGGCTCCTCGATCGTCGCCCGTTCCAGGTTGATCTGGGCTACCCACCGCTCCGGGTTGGCGGCCCCGAACACGACGGCGAACAGCGCCGCCGACAGCACGGCGGCTGACGGCAGCCAGTTCCGCTCGTGGTGCAACCCGACCGCGCGGGCCACCGAGAGTGCCGTCATCAATGCCAGCCAGCCGAGGAACGTGGCCACCGACAGGCGGAGCATCGTCATACCGAACTCGCCCACGTAGTACCAGAGGCGACTGAACGACACCACGATCAAGACGGCGAGGGCCAGCCCGATCACCACCGCAGGAAGGCGCTGAGCCCGATCCGGACCCCGCCCCGAGCGGCCCGTCCGATGAGCGACGTTCACCACCGCCAACGAGACGGCAGCCACCGCCACGAGCTGGAAGAACCCCTCCCTGGCGTACTCGGCGGCGGTGATGCCCTGATCGGCGAGGACCGACGTCGCTCCGCCGCCGATCACCGCCACCTGCAGCCCGCACCACGCCAGCAGCGTGAGCGCCGTCGCCCAGAGAGCGGTCAGCGCCTCGGCCCGGAAGGCTCGAGCGCACTCGGCACCGGACAGCGGCTCGGGATTCGCTCTCGCCGCCAACAGTGCGAGCACCGACACCGGAACCGCGAGCACCAGGAAGGTAAGGAGATGACCCGTCCAGGAGACGAGGTCGAGGCCGGACACCAGCCAGCCGAACGCGGCGTCGCCGCTGGCCAGGAGCATGCCGAGCACCAGCGTCACGCCGGTTGCGGCCGTGGCGGCGCGGAGCCAGGTCATCGTCCGTCCCGCAGCCCGACCCGACAGCTGTCCGCCTCCTCGGCGCAGCCAACCGAACACGTCGTACGCCCCCTCGAAGCCGTTGCGGGTCGCCCTCGCCCATGGTCGTCGCTGACCGAGCACCAGCCCGTCGGCGGCAATAAGCATGACGAGGCCGAGGGTCGCCACCACGAGCATCGACACGACCCACACCGAGGCCCGGACCGCCAGGAGCGAACCGGCGGCCAGCGCCAGCACGGCCCCGCACCGCTGGGCCAGCGAGTCCAGCCGCCCCGCGATCGCCAGGAGACCGACGGTGGCTACGACCGTGAGGGCTGCCGCCAACGACGCCGTCGGCACCCGGAGGGCGAGGTCGCCGAGAACGCAGACCGCGCCGATGGCGACGACCAGCGACGGCCGCCACGGTGGCAGCGGCCGCAACGACGTCCGGCCCGGTGGCGGCCACGTCGGTGGCGCGCCCGACGACGTCGGCGGTGCCCACGCCTCTGGTGACCACGGGGGCGGAGAGGACGACGGCGACCCAAGCCATCCTGCGCCAGACGACGACCACGGCGGTGGCGGCCAAGGCCGTGGCGGCTCGGTTCCGATGCCTTCCTGGGCGCGCTCGTTCGGCCGGGTGGACATAGACGATCCCCTTCCTCTCCATGGAGCCGGCGCCGGGCCGGCGTCGTTCGCCCTACGGGTTGGGCCGCGACGGCAGCGTCACCGTCACACAGGCCCCCTCGGGCTTGTTGGACGTGATCCGGATCGTTCCACCGTGGCGTTCGACGATCCGCTTGCAGATGGCGAGCCCGAGTCCGGCCCCCCCGCCTCCGGTGAGGGCGGAGCCGTCGGCCTGCCAGAACCGCTCGAAGACCCGGGCCTGATCCTGCGGGGCGATGCCCGGACCCTGGTCGCGGACCATGACGACGACATCGTGGTCGCGTCCTTCGGCCTGCACCGACACCTCGCTGCCCATCGGGGCGAACCGGAGGGCGTTGCCGATGATGTTCGTGAACAGCTGGTGGAGCCTGCTCTCATCGGCCAGAACGCCCAGCGGCCCCGACGTCGTCAACGAGATCAGCGACGCCGGGTGGAGCAGCTCGGCCTCGTCGACCACCTGCTTGAGCAGCACACCGACCGCCACCAGCTCACCGGGTCGGTCCTCGACGGTGCTCTCCAGCCGGCTGAGATCGAGCAGCTGGACCACGAGCTTCGAGAGGTGCTCGGCCTGGGCCAGCATCGTGGCCAGCGTCTCCGGATCGGGAGCGGAGACATGATCGACCAGGTTCTCCAGATGACTCCGGAGGGCAGCGACGGGCGTCCGGAGCTCGTGGGAGGCGTTGGCTACGAACTCCTTCTGTGCCCGATCGACCTCGGCCAGCTCGGCGGCCATGCGGTTGAACGACTCGGCCAGCTGGCCGACCTCGTCGGCCGAGGTGACGGTGACCCGGCGCTTGTAGTCTCCCGTGGCCATCTCCCGGGCGCCCCTGGCCATCTGCCGCAGCGGCATCGTCATGCCGTGGGCCAGGAACTGCACAGCGATCAGCGCCAGGGCGGCCGAGATGATCGGGCGGATCCACACCGGCCAGCCGAGGTAGTAGCCGACCTGGCTCACCACCGCAGTGACGCCGACGGCGGCGACGATCACGATCGACCACTTCGCCTTGATGCTGCCGACCTTGTCGAGCGGCCGCGGTCGCCTCATCGCGCTCACCGATCCACCACGAGTCCGACGTGCATCTGCTGACCCACCTCTCCGAGGCTGTAGCCAACACCGTGCACGGTGCGGACGACCTCGTCGGCAGTCTTGCGTCGAATCGAGCGGATGTGGCTGTCGACCGTCCGAGCCACCGAGCCGTCACGGTAGCCCCACACCTTGTCGAGGAGCTGCAGCCGGCTGAGTACGGCCCCGTTGGCGGCGTGCAGGGCTCGGAGCAGATCGAACTCGGTGGGCGTGAGGTGAACCGCCTCGCCGTGGAACTCGGCGGTTCGACGAGCGGCGTCGATCCGCAACGCCCCGCTTGCGGCGGCCGCCGGTTCGTTTGCCCGGCGCAGCACCGCCCGGACTCGGGCGGTCAGCTCCTTCATCGAGAACGGTTTGGTGAGATAGTCGTCGGCTCCCATGCCGAGCCCGACGAGCAGATCGGTCTCGTCGCTGCGGGCGGTGAGCATGATCACCGGTACCCGCCGGGTTGCATGGACCCGCCGGCAGACCTCCAACCCGTCGAAGCCGGGGAGGTTCAGGTCGAGGATCATGAGGTCGGGTAGCGAGTCGAGAGCGGCGTCGACGGCCGACGGGCCGTCGGCTGCGTGCGCCGTGCGGAAGCCTTCGGCCGCCAGTCGGGTGATCAGCGCCTCGGCGATCGCCTGCTCGTCCTCGACGACGAGAATCGTGGCCTCTGACGTGCCGTTCCCCGAGCTGACCGTACCCACGACGCCAAGAGTACGAGACGTGGCTCGTGGATGTCCCTCGGGAGATGTGAAGGTTTGGTGCACACCCGGAGCTGGTGGAGCCGGTCGATCAGCAGGTCGGCCACGACGCGAGTACTCGGGCCTCGGGCGGCGGCAGCGGCCGATTGCCGAGCAGCTCGAGGTCGTCGGCGAGGATGCGGCGGGTGTCGGCGGGATCGATGATCTCATCGATCTTCATCGTGCCTGCAGCCTCGTAGGGCGACGTCGCCTCGCCCACTTCGGCGACGAGCTTCAGTCGCTCGGCTTCCCGCTCGTCGGGATCCTCGAACTGGTCGAGCTTCGACCCGTAGGCCACGTTGACTCCGACCTCGGGATCCATGAATCCGATCTCGGCTCCGGGCCACGAGTAGAGGCCCTTGTTCGGCATGCCCGAACCGTTCATCGCCTGCCACGCCAGGCCGAACGCCTTGCGGATGCAGACGGTGAGGGTCGGGGTCGAGGCGAGCTGGAGGGCCTGCATCATCCGCATCCCCCAGTGCAGCATCCGATCGTGCTCGACCCGCTTGCCGACCATGAATCCGGGAACGTCGACCAGCCAGATGATCGGGATGTTGAACGAGTCGCAGACCGTGGCCAGCCGGATGACCTTCTGGCATGCCTCGGGGTCGAGGGTGCCCGCGTTGAAGATCGGGTTGTTGGCGATGAACCCCACAGACCAGCCGTCGATTCGGGCGAGACCGGTCGAGACGTTGCGAGCGAAGTTGGGCTGCAGCTCGAACACCGAGCCCTCGTCGCAGATCCGGGCGACAACCCGTCGCATGTCGTAGCCCCGGGTCCGTCGGGTTGGCACCAGCTCACCGAGGCCGGGGTCGGGATCGAGAGCGCCGACCGGTTCGGTTCGGGGAGGCGGCTGGTGCACGTTGGTCGGCAGGTAGCTCAGCCAGCGGCGGATCGCGTCGTAGGCGTCGTCGTCGGTCTCGACGCCGATATCGATCTGACCGGTGGTTCGGGCGTGGACGTCGACCCCGCCGACCTCCTCGAACGAGATCACCTCGCCAGTGGCGATCTCGAACACCTTGGGCGACGTGACCGCGAGCGTCGAGCCTCGGGTCATGACCACGAAGTCCGACAGCGCGGAGAGGAACGAGGAGCCGCCGAACGACTGGCCGACGATGGCGGTGGCCATCGGGACCTGGTGGCGGCGGCGAGCCATGACGAACAGCTCCCCGGCCTCGCTGATACCCTCCGAGCCGATCAGGTCTGGGATGCGACCGCCGCCGGTCTGACCGAAGTGGACGACGGGCACACCCATGGCGATCGCCCGCTCGTAGAGCCGCTGCTCCTTCCGACCGCCGACGATCGAGCTCGACCCCCGCTTGACGGTGATGTCGTCGCCGAACACGGCCACCGGCCGCCCGTCGACTCGGCCGTGGCCACCGATCTTGCCGTCGCCCGGTGTCGTGGCCCGATCGGCGAGCCGCATCGACCGGGAGAACGTTCCGATCTCGCGGAACGAGCCGCCGTCGAGGAAGGCATCGATGTGATCCCGGATCGTCCTGTGGCCCTCGTGTCGGATGCTGTCGACCTTCTCGGGGCCTCCCATCTCGGTTCTGATCCGGTCGGCCCTCGTGGCGAGATCGAGAACCGGGTCGAACGTGTCGTCGGTCATGGCAGGAGTCTGGGTCACCGCAGCGAGCGACTCAAGCCCAACCGATCCCGGCCGGGATCGACGAGAGGCCGGCCAGCGAGCATCATGAGGCGATGCCCACCGGACCGACGTGGAAGATCGGTGACGTCACGGTCACCAGCATCATCGAAGGCGACCAGCACTGGAAGTTCGCTTGGCTGCTGCCCGACATCACCGACGACGACGTTGCCGGCGAGCCGTGGCTCCGGCCGCACTTCGTCGACGAGAAGGGCAAGATGATCCTTCGGATCCAGGCGCTCGTGGTGGAGTCGATGGGCGAGACGATCATCGTCGACACCTGCGTCGGCAACGACAAGGACCGGCCCACTCCCCTGTTCGACAAGCTCCAGACCGGGTTCCTCGACGATCTCGTGGCCGCGGGGTTCCCGACCGGCGAGATCGATCAGGTCGTGTGCACCCACCTCCACGTCGATCACGTCGGTTGGAACACGACGCTCGTCGACGGCGACTGGGTGCCGACGTTCCCCGCCGCCCGCTATCTGTTCGGGCGGGTCGAGTACGAGCACTGGGCGGCCGCCGACGAGACCGCGACCTATGGCGACGTGATGGCCGACTCGGTGTCGCCGATCGTCGACGCCGAGCTGGCCGAGCTGGTCGAGTCGGATCACCGCCTCACCGACGAGGTCTGGGTGGAGCCGACTCCGGGTCACACGCCAGGACATCACAGCCTGCGCATCACCTCACAAGGGGAGACCGCCGTCATCACCGGCGACATGGTCCACCACCCCATCCAGTTCCCCCGGGTCGAGCTCGTCTCGGGAGCGGACACGGACTCACCGGCTGCGGTCGCCACCCGGCGGGAGAGCTTCGCCCGGTGGGAGGCCGAGGGGGCGCTGGTGATCGGCACCCACTTCGCCGGGCCCGGGGCCGGCCGCCTGATCGCCGACGGCGACGGCTGGCGCTTCGAGCTCTGAGCCATGGCCGCCCGGGAGGGCCGGGCCGGGGCAGTGAGGGATGCCGTTGGGACGGCGGCGTCGGCCGCGGGGGTTTCGGCTAGGGACGGCCGGCGTGGCGGCGCATCGGGGGAACCGTCGTCGGCGGCTGCTTCCGGGGCGGCAGCTCGTCGAGCAGCTCGGCGGTCGCCACCGCGATCGTCGCCACCGCCCGCTCGAACACTTCCTCGGTGGCGGCCGAGGGCTGGCGGATGCCGCTGATCTTTCGGACGTACTGACGGGCCCCGGCCTCGATCTCCTCCGGCGTGGCCGCCGGTTCGAGCCCCCGCAGGATGGTGATGTTCCGACACATGCAACCAGTCTGCCACCTCCGATGGACCCAAATGGCAGAGAGATTCACCACAAGGAACGACAACAAACAGCGTTCATCTACCGATCTCGATCCTCGACTGAATTATTTTCGAATCTTCGTGAGGCTGCACACGAACACCGACAAAATTTGCAATCATGAGCGGATGAGCCTCACGCGCCGGATGTCGGAACCGGTTCGGGCCCCAATCCGACAGCTCATCAACCACTACACGACGTTCTTCGAGGACCTCATCCACGCGGTGAAGTCCGAGCTCGTGGCCAAGATCGACCGCGTCAACGCCCGCGTCGATGACGTCGACCGGTCGGTGTCGACGAGTCACGAAGCGATCGCCGATCAGATGGCGTTGCAGGCCGCCACGCTCCGGTCGCTCGGCGCAGAGGTCGAGCGCCTCCAAGACGTCGTCACCCGCCTCGGCGTCAACCTCGACGGCGACGGGTTCCTCGACTTGGCCGTAGGGGCCAAGGAAGCGGAGAGGCCAACGGCCACCCACACCGCCTCGGCGTGAACGTCGTCTACGACCTGCTCGGCTTCCAGAGCCGCGACCACGGCGAGCGAGGGATCGCCCGCTACGTCCTCCAACTCGGGCTGGCGCTCGAGCGACGCCGGCCGGGTCTCATCACGCAGTACCTCATGCATCCCGACTTGCCCTTCCCGGCGGGGGCCGAGCCGCTCCTGGCCACCGGCCGGGTCGTTCGGACCGACGAGGGCCTGAGCGACCGGCGGCCAACCGCCGGCGGGATCTTCATCGCCTGCTCGCCGTTCGAGTGCTTCAACCAGCCGTCCGAGCTCGTGCTGCCCGCCTTCGCCCGGACGCCGGAGTGGCGCAGCATCGCCGTCATCCACGACCTGATCCCGGCGATCTTCCCCGAGCTCTACCTCACCAACACCCCGGACCGGAACTACTACGGGGCCCGCCTGATCGGCCTGAGCGGCTTCGACCGCTACCTCACCAACTCCCAGGCCACCACCGACGACGCGGTCGACATGCTCGGCCTCGACCCGGCCCACATCACGATGGTCGGGGCGGGCGCCGACTCCCAGTTCCGGCCGCCGCCTGCCGGTGCCGAGCAAGCGGCGGCGGAGCTGGTCGCCGACGGCCTCATCGACGGGCTTGGACCCGGGTTCATCCTCTTTCCGACCGGGATCGATCCCCGCAAGAACATCGAGCGCACGATCCAGGCCTACGGCCGGCTCTCCCCCGCCCTCCGTCGCCAGCACCAGCTCGTGCTCGCCTGCCGGCTGAGCGATCCCGACCGTGCTGCGGTCAACGAGATCGCCGCCGATGCCGGGATCGGCGACGAGCTCCTCGTGACCGGCTACGTCAGCGACGCCACCCTGTGTCGGCTCTACCAAGCCGCCCACCTCGTGGTCTTCCCCTCCTACTACGAGGGGTTCGGGCTACCCGCCCTCGAAGCGATGGCGTGCGGCGCCCCGGTCATCTGCGCCGATGCCACCTCGCTGATCGAAGTCCAGCCGATCGCCGAGGCGCGCTTCGACCCGATGTCGGCGCCCGCCATCGCCGACGCCATGGAACGAGCGCTGGCCGACCACGAGCTGCGCCGCCGGCTGCGAAGCCAGGAGCTCCCGCCGTTCACCTGGGACCTCTCAGCAGAGCGAACGAGTGTCGTGATCGACGAGCTCATCGACCGGTTGGAGAACCGGCGACTCGAGGTAACCGCCCCCCGGCCCCGGCTGGCCGTGATCAGCCCACTCCCCCCACAGCAAAGCGGCGTGGCCACCTACGCCCACCGCCTGCTGGCCGAGCTGCGTCGCCATTGCGACATCACCGTGTTCGTCGACACCAACCCCGCCTACGTGTGGGCGCCGGAGGGTGTCACCGTCGAAACGACCAGGCAGTTCAGGTCAACCGCCGCTGGTGGAGGTGCATTCGACCGAATCCTCTACTTCATGGGGAACAGCCAGTACCACCTCGAAGCCATGCGACTGCTCGAAGCCCATCCCGGGGTCGTGCTGTTCCACGACGTGCGCATGACCGAGCTGTATCGGGAGATGCACCGGCTCGAGCCCGATCGGCTCGTCGACCGCTCGGTCGGGGCCACCGTCGCGGCCCTCTATCCCGGGCGCTACCGGGCCGAGGTCGAGGCGATGGACTCCATCGAGCAGGACGTCGCCAATCGCTTCGGGTTGCTCATGGCCCGAGACGCGGCGCGGCTGGCCGAACGGGTACTCGTGCACTCGAACTACGCCGCAACGCTCCTCCATCTCGATACCGGGGTCGAGGCCACGGCCCTCTTCCCGCTGCCCTGCCCCAGGGTGTCGGGTCAAAGGCCGAGCTTCGACGGGCCGCCGGTAATCGCCTCGTTCGGCGTCGTCGCCCCATCGAAGCAGCCCGAGAAGCTGATCGCGGCCATGCCCACGGTGCGGCGAACCTGCCCCGAAGCCCGGCTTCGCTTCGTCGGCCCGATCGAGGCTCACTACCGGCGAACGCTCGAGGAGCTGGCTGAGACCACCGGTGTCGCCGATGGGGTCGAGTTCGCCGGAACCCTCAGCGACAGCGACTTCGCCCGAGCCCAGGACGAGGCCACGGTCGCCGTCCAACTGCGAGCGTTCTCCAACGGCGAATCGTCGGCTGCGGTCACCGAGCTCCTCGCCCGCGGCGTTCCCACCGTCGTGAGCAACCTCGGCTCGATGGCCGAGCTCCCCGACGGTGTCGTAGCCAAGCTCGACGTCTCGGCCGAGCCGGACGACCTCGGCGACCTGATCGCCGATCTGTTGACCGACACCGATCGACGCAACGAGCACGCCAGCGCTGCCGTCGCCTACGCCGAGACCGTGTCGTTCGCAATGGCAGCCGAGCGGCTGGCCGAGGCCCTGTTCACCGAAGATGTACCCGCCAGCGAGGCCACCATGGACGAACTGCCCGCCACTCTCAAGCAGACTCAGGACCAGACGCTTTTCTATCTCGACGTGCTGAAGAACGGTCAGGCCACCTACCTCGGCGACTACCAAGTCCTGACCCGCTTGTTCACCGGGCAGAAGATCTTCGTCGACAGCCGCGACGTATCGGTGTCGCCGGCACTGATCATGGACGGCCGCTGGGAGCCGGAGACGACCGCAGCGCTGATGAACCTGCTCCAGCCGTCTGACTGCATGATCGACATCGGCGCGAACTTCGGGTACTTCGGGCTGATCGCCGGCACGATCATCGACCGGTCGGCCGGCGGGTCCATCCACCTCATCGAGGCCAATCCCCACCTCGTGCCGCTGCTGTTCAAGTCGCTCAACGTGACCGGGCTCGTCGGGCTCGGCACGGCGTCGAACTACGCGATCAGCGACGCCGAAGGCGAGCTCGACCTGCACATTCCTGAGGGCCTGTGGGGTAGCTCGTTCCTCGATTCACTCGACGACGTGTTCCGTACCGAGCTGGAGACCGCGCTGGATCAGCCGGTGGTGATCGACGAGGTCGTCACCGTCCCGTCGATCACGCTCGACGAGTTCTGCGCCGACCGGCACATCGACCGGGTCGACGTGATCAAGATCGACGTCGAGGGCCACGAGGAGCGGGCCTACCGGGGCATGAGCCAAGTGATCGACCAGAACCGAGACCAGCTCCGGATGCTGATCGAGTTCTCCGCTGGGCAGTACGAGGATCCCGTAGGCTTCTACGAGCAGATCAGGAGCGACTTCAAGTTCGTGTACGGGCTCGAACTGGGATCCGGCACGCTGATCGACATCGCGTCCTACGCTGACGTGACCGCGATGTCGGGTCCCGGATTCACGATGCTCCTGACCACCAACCACGAGATCGCCCCGGAGGCGTAGAATGACCACGGTTTCGAACCCCCCGCTCTCATCGAGGATGTGCACCCAGGAGCAACTCGAGTCACACCGGTTCCGGGCCTGGGCCGAGCGGCTGGCAGAAGAACCGGCCCGCCTCCACCGCAAGCTGTGGGAGTACTGCTATATCGCCGAGGCCCTGGCCGAGCGGGGAATGCTCCAGCCCGGGATCACAGGTCTCGGCTTCGCTGTTGGCACCGAGCCGCTGGCGAGCCTGTTCGCCAGTAGTGGCGTCACCGTCGTGGCCACCGACATGGACCCGGAGGAGGCGGCAGCCAAGGGGTGGGTCGACACCAATCAGCACGCCGCCGGGATCGACGCCCTCAACGATCGGGGCCTGTGCCCCGACTCGGTCTTCCGTACGAATTGCTCGTTTCGGGCCGTCGACATGAACGACATCCCCGAGGATCTCACCGGCTTCGACTTCGTGTGGTCGTCGTGCGCCTTCGAGCACCTCGGTTCGATCGAGCACGGCATCCAGTTCGTCGTCAACGCGATGCGTTGCCTGAAGCCGGGCGGTGTCGCCGTGCACACCACCGAGTTCAACTGCTCCTCGAACGACGCCACCCTGACGGAGGGCGGGACCGTCCTGTTCCGACGGCGTGACTTCGAAGAGATCGCCCGCCGCCTGCACGCCGACGGTCACGACATCACCCTCGACTTCACCGCCGGGTCGCTGCCGGCGGATCACTTCGTCGACCTCCCTCCCTACAAGCAAGACGTGCACCTGAAGCTGATGCTGGCCGACTACGTCTGCTCGTCGTACGGCATCATCGCCAGGGCCGCCAGCTGATCACGACGACCCTGCGGGCCGACGTCGGACAGATCAGATGGCGGTCGGGGCCGGGGTGGTGATGTTCGTGTCGAGGCGGAGATCGAGCTTGACCGGGCCGTGGACCGCGCCGCCGGTGAACACCTCGAACGTGAGCTGCTGCTCGTTGCGATCGTATTCGCGGGTCTCGGCCGGGGCCTGGAGCACCATGGTCACCAAGTAGTGGCCGTCGGTGAACGGCATGTTCTCGATGACGAACTTCAGCTCCCCGCCGGGGCCGGAGGCGTAGACGTCGGTGCCGATCAGGTCAAGGGTCGACACGTTCACCATCAGCGTGCCGTCGTGGCTGTGGACCCAGAGGTGGCCGCGGACGGGCACGACGCCTTGGGCGTCGAACCGGGTGCCGATCGTGACCCGGTCGCCCGGTTCGAACGCCGACCGACCGTCGGGGGGCGGGTCGATCCACACATCGGTGAACCGCACCGGTGAATCATCGACGAGCTCGATCCGGTCGACCTCCTCGCCCGGGATCTCCTCGCCCTGCTCGGCCAGCGACTGCCGATAGGTGGCGATCGCCTCGCTCACGTCGCCGACGTAGATCAGCCTGCCGTGATCGAGGACCATGGCTCGATCGCAGAGACCGCGAACCTGCTCCGGGGAGTGGGTCACGAGGCAGATCGTGCGCCCATCGGCCTGGAACCCCCGCACACGCTCGATGCACTTGCGCTGGAACGCTTCGTCGCCGACGGCGAGGACCTCGTCGATCAGCAGCACGTCGGGCTCGAGGTTGACCGCCACGGCGAACCCCAAGCGGGCGTACATGCCCGAGGAGTAGTGCTTCACCTGGGTGTCGATGAAGTCCTCGAGGCCGGCGAAGGCCACGATGTCGTCGAAGATCCGATCGATCCCGACCCGGGAGAATCCGAGGATCGAACCGTTGAGGTAGACGTTCTCCCGTCCGGTGAGATCGGGATGGAACCCCGCTCCCAGTTCGAGCAGGGCCGAGAGCCGACCCCTGACCCGCACGACGCCCTGGCTCGGTCGGATCGTGCCGGCGACGCACTTGAGCAAGGTGCTCTTGCCCGACCCGTTGTGGCCGAGGATGCCGAACGTCTCACCGGAGAGCACCTCGAAGTCGACGTCGCGCAGCGCGTGGAAGTCCTCGACGGTCGAAGATCGGAGGGTGAGCAGTCGCTCCTTGAGCGTCTTGGCCGGTTCGCTGTGCTTCCTGAACGTCTTCGAGACGTCGGAGACCTCGATCGCCACCGTCGACGACGGTACCGATGACCTGGACTTGGGTTGCACCGCGGTCACAGCTCCTCGCCTAGGTTGGCTTCGAGTCGGGTGAAGACCTTGAACCCCAAGTAGAGGAAGACGACACCGAAGACCGCGGAGATCGCGAGGTTCTGCAGGTACCACGACGTGGGCCGGAGCAGGAGCGTGAAGTCGGCCTGCTGCTCGGGACCGAAGTTGGTCGGGTTGTACACCACCCGCTGGAACGTGGTGACGACCGGGGTCATCGGGTTGAGCATGGCGAATCGCTCGGCCGACGGGCCCCATCGATCGATCAGGGCCTGCCCGACGAAGTTGTAGACGTAGACGATCGGCGTGAACCAGAACCACGTGAGCAGCCCGAGCTCCAGGAAGTGCTGTACGTCTCGAAAGTGCACGTTGATCGCCGAGAGCAGCAGGCCGAGGCCGGTGCCGATCATCAACGTGACGATCAGAGCGGGGATGACGAGCCACAGCATCCCCCACTCGGGGGCCTGGCGGAACACCGCCAGTCCGAACATGAGGATCAGCAGCTGGAAGCAGAACGTGATCAGGTTGGCTCCGATGGCGGCCAGGGGCAGGATCTCCCGGGGGAACCACACCTTCTGGACGAGCGGGCCGTTCCCGGTGATCGAGACCGTCGCCCCGCTGAGGCCGACGGAGAAGAGGTTGAAGGCCAGCAACCCCGACAGCAGGAGCAGGCCGTAGCGGGGCACGTTGGCCCGAAGGATGACGCCGAACACCACGCTGAACACGGCGAGGTACAGCAACGGGTTGAGCAGCGTCCACAGGAACCCGAGGATGCTGTCTTTGTAGCGGACCTTCAGCTCCCGGCGGACGAGGTTCACCAGCAGCTCCCGGTAGTTCCAGATGTCGCGTACCCGCGACACGAGGTCGGGCGGCCGGTTGCCGTTTTCCAGGAGCGGCGGAAGGTCCTGCTGATGTACTGCGGTCACTCGCCAATCCTACTGGGGCCTCCGCCTGGCGGTGTCACAGCGCGGTGAGCAGGCTCACCGTAGGGGTCATCGTTTCAGCTGCCGCCAGTTGCGGTTCGCCTCATCGTCGGTCAGGGTGCTCGGTGCTGGCATGTCGTAGCCCAGATCGTCGAACACCTTGCGGTGGGCTCGGTGGAGGCGCTCGGCGACGGGGGCCGTCAGGAGTTCCTGCCAGCCGTCGGCCTTGCTCCGCCACCGATGGTGGTTGGCCAGGCCTACCAGCGTCTGCTCCCTCGTCGCCTCCGGATCGACTTCGTCGAGCCGGGCGGTGATGCCGAGCTCGGCGACCAGCTTCTCGAGCACGGAGGTCGTGCTGGCCACGAGGTCCTCATAGCGGACGCCTACGGCGACCGCATCGTTCCACCACCCCTGGGTCAGGGCGAGGAGCCGGGCCGCGCCCCTGCCCGAGGCCCAGTCGACGAACTGCGAGCTGGTCGGCGAGGCGCCCCGTAGCGTCTCGGGACCGGGGACACCGGCTCCGTCCAGCCAGTCGAGAATCTGGGGCTCGTGTCGGCTGAAGTGCAGCATCGACAACAGCACGTCGAGCGGGTGGCGGGCGATCGTCAACACCCTGGCCCCGACCTGGTCGACGAACCGGTGGGCCTGACGGTTGTTGACCGCGTGGACCTGCATCAGCACCGGCGCGATGACCTGATCGGCTGCGATGTCGTCGATCGTCGGAGCGGCGATCACGGCGTAGTCGAAGAGCTCGGCAAACAGGCGCTGCAGGAGCGTGTTGCCCGAGCGGGGGGTGGCGGCGAGGAGCACCGAAGGACCCTGGGCCGACCGCTGGGGCGGGGGGCGGACCGGGAAGGCGTGCTGGTAGTCGACGCGAAGGCTCTCGATGAGCGCCTCGTTGAGACGACGGCCCTGCGTCGTCGTCGGGTGGAGCTGATGCTCGATCATCGACGCCAGCTCGAGGGCGCGGACCCGGCGGCGGCCGGGCATCGAGACCAGCAGCGCGTCGAGCGTGGTCATGACGTCGGCTTCGTCGGCCTCGTGGTCGGCGATCATCGCCGGCCACCCATGCCGGGTGGCGAAGGTCGCGAGCTCCAGCTCGCGGATGGCTCGTCGCTTCATGACAACCTCGGTAGCCCGCTGGCGGGAGACGGAGCGCCCTCGTGGGTGCGGGCGGTGAGAGCGTGATCAGGAGTGTAGTGAGGGGCTCAGCTGGCGCTGCGCTCGTAGACCCAACCGTCGGGTTCCATGATCAAGCGGTGTCGGGGACCATCGTCGTCGTGGGCGCCACCGCCGTAGTGGGCGACATCGCCGGCCCAGGCCAGCGTCGTCGGGTCGTTGTGGATCGGACGGGTGCGGAACTCGCCGGGTTCGGTGGTCCGGGCCCAGGCGAGGGCGGCGGCGACATCGGCGTGCTGGCCGAGCTGCCACAGCGTGACCCACGTTGGTGGGACCAGCTCGATCTCGCCGGCCTGCCGCTTGGCGATGGCATCGGCAGGGGTGAGCCACAGGTGCTCGTGGATCTCGCCGCCGTCGACCGCCACATCGCCCTGCGGGGATCGGGTCACGAAGAACCAGGTCGAGAACCGCCGCCGGGGACCCGGGGCCTTCATCGATGCCTGCACCGGTGGGATCCAGTACGACCAGGTTTCGAGACGGGCACCCGTCACCTGGAGGCCGGTCTCCTCTGCCACCTCCCGGACCGCCGCGACCCGGGCCGAGGCGACGTGGTCGTCGGGGTCGAGCTCGTGATCATCGACCCGCCCGCCGGGAAACACCCACATGCCGCCGAAGGCGATCCTGGAGTTGCGGCGCAACATGAGCACCTCGGGACCGTCCGGGCCGTCCCGGATCAAGAGCACGGTCGCCGCTGGTATGAGCTCGTCGTCACCGATCACGGATCTCAACGCTACGGGCCAGACCGGCACGACTCCAAGCCAGCCGTGGAGGCCAGGAGGGTGTGAGCCTGGAGGGTGAGCCTGGAAGGTAGAGCGGGAGCCGCCAGGGCGCCAGCACCCGTAGGTGCCGGTGGCGATGCGTGTGGAGGAGTGGCAGCTCCCGCTTCTACCTGTTGTTCCGGTGAGGGTGATGATCACCGGCCTTAGTAGCATCGTCAGCGACCCTCAAAATCTTGAGCACCAGTGCGCAAAAGAGGTTCGCCGATGCTGGGTGACAACTTCCTCGCCTACCTGACACTCGCTCTCGGTGCTGCGCTTGCGCTCGGCAACGCGCTGGCGCTGTTGCGGCCCCGGCCCGGGCCCGACGGGGAGCTGGTGCGGGCACCGCTCGGGCGGTCGCTGATCCAGATCACAGTCGGTGGGTTGGCCTCGATCTGGGCGCTGGCGACGATCGTCTCCTGAATCGACGGCTCAGAACTCGACGGAGTCGGCCCCGCCTCCCTCCGTACGACTGGGGCCGCTGCCGGGCGGTAGCGAGCGAGCCATGTTGTCGAAGCGGGTGTACTGCCCCCGGAACGCGAGCCGGGCCCGTCCGGTCGGACCGTTGCGGTGCTTGGCGATGATGACCTCGGCCACGCCCTTGTCCGGTGAGTTCTCGTCGTAGACCTCATCTCGGTAGAGAAACAACACCACGTCCGCATCTTGCTCGAGCGAGCCACTTTCTCTGAGGTCCGACAGCATCGGGCGCTTGTCGGTGCGCTGCTCGAGGCTGCGGTTGAGCTGGGCCAGGGCGACGACGGGCGAGTCGAGCTCGCGGGCGAGGATCTTGAGATTGCGGGAGATCTCGGACACCTCGACTTGTCGACTCTCGGCCGATGACCGGCCGGTCATCAGCTGGATGTAGTCGACGACGACCATGCCGAGGTCGCCGGCCCGGCTCTTGAGCCGACGGGCCTTGGCCCGGATGTCCATCACCGAGGTATGTGGGTTGTCGTCGATGTAGATCGGGGCCTCGGCGAGGCGGCCGACCGCGTGGCTGATGCGGTTCCACTCGCCTTCCTCCAACCGCCCCGTCTTCACCCGGCCGGCGTCGACGAGGGCTTCCGAGCACAGCAGCCGCTGCGACAGCTCGAGCTGGCTCATCTCCAAGGTGAAGATCAGCACCGGCCGCTCGTCCTTCATCGCCGAGTTGGCGGCGAGACCCAGGGCGAAGGCCGTGTTATGGGTCGGGATCATCTCCGGCCCGGCGAGGTAGAGGTGGGAAGGAGAGTCGACCGTGATGCACTGTGTCGGGACGGAGGGGACCGGCCTGACGTCGACGATCGTGCGCCATCGGGTTGTGCTGTTCGGCCGGGTCACCACCCGCTGGGACGCAAGCTCGCGAGAGAGGCGGAACACCGGATCGGGGGCGGAGAAGCTGACGGTCCAGACCTCGGTCCCGAAGTTGGACACCTTGTGCCCGACCCGACCGGCCTTGTAGCCGAGCGACAAGATCAGCTCTCGGCTCTGGCCGAGGAGTCGCTCGTTCGACAGGCTGAGCTGGCAGGTCGTCTGGCCGGCGACGACGCAGCCATCGGCGTCCATGAGGCCCTGGAGAAGGGCCAGACGTTGCTTGAACGAGGCTCGGAGGTACCGGGCAGGGATGTGCTTGGGCCCGGGCCAGATGCCGGCATCACGGAGCCTCTGCCAACCATCGTCCTCGAACGCGGCCACGGTCTCGCGGTCGATCGTCGTGAACCGAGGCCTGCCCGTGTGATCGTCGCCCAGCCAGGCACCAACGAGATACGGATCGAGGGGGAGATCGACCTCTGGGCAGTCGAGCGGCTCCGCCACCGGGATCCGATGGTTGGGCCTGCGATCCCGGCCGACTCGCAACGTCGCTGCGATCTCACGGGTGGTGCGTGTCGTCGGCCAGGTTCGCTTGTAGCTCTGATCGCGAGCGAGGCTGGGACTATCGGACACCCGACGGCTGGTCGACGATGGGAGAGCTCGAGTGTCGCGCTCGCGCTCCGACTTCCAGGCACGGTGATCCCACGTCCACCACTGGTGCTCGGCATCGGCCACGATGACCGAGCCATCGTCGAAGCAGACCTCATAGCAATCGTGATCGGTGAACACGGGACTCTTGTAGGTGACGGTGCAAGGCTGACCGCGTTCGTCGAAGATCGTGTCGCGGACCCCGAGATCCCCCATCGTCGACCAGCCGTCGGCGGTGACGATCGGCGTGTCGACGGCGAGTGCCTTTCCCATCGCCGGACGCGCCCCGACGACGTAGAGGGCGCTGGGCTGGAGCCCGGCGAGCTTCTCGTCGAGGTCGAGATAGCCGGTGCTCAATCCCGTGATCGACTCGCCCCGGTCGTAGAGCATCTCGATACGGTCGAGGTTCGCCGGGAGGAGGTCCTTGATCGGAGCCATCGTGTTGGCCACCCGACGCTGGGCCACATCGAACATGCGGGCCTCGGCGTCGTCGACCGCTTTGACCACATCGTCGGGGATCCCGTAGGCGTTCTCAGCGATCTCGTTGCTGACCACGATCATCCGGCGAAGCAGGGCGTGCTCTTCGACGATCTTGGCGTAGTGGGCGGCATTGCTGATCGCGGGAGTCGTCGCCTGGAAATCCAGCAGAACCGCCTGTCCGCCTACCTCGTCGAGCAGCCCGGCCCGCTTCAACTCGTCGGCCACGGTCACCGCATCGACCGGCTCGCCGCCGCTGTAGAGGCTCAGGATGGCGTCGTAGAGATGGCCGTGGGCGGGCTTGTAGAAGTGGTCTGGCTCGAGGAGCTCGACCACCTCTGCGATCGCCTCACGACTGAGCAGCATCGCCCCGAGCACCGACTCCTCGGCCCGGAGGTTGTGGGGCGGCACTCGTGCGAGTGCAGCTGGTCGGGAACCATCCTGCATGAACGAATCCTGTCTGCTACCGCCTGTGAATCACTAGGGCAGCAACCTGTGAATTGCCGCTCTTAGCTGGTGGATCAGCTGTGCATACTGATGTGAAGAACCTCGACCCGCCCAGGCCTGTGGACAACTCGGTGGATAACGGGCGCGTCAAATCCACAGAGTAAGGCTCTTATCCACAGGACCCGGGGATGGTCGGGTCGGTCAGAGGCCTGGGATCAGGCCGCCACCACGGAGATGCTCACCGGGAACTGCACGTCGCTGTGCGGCTTCACGGTGACGGCGTGCATGCCGACCGAACGGATCGGCTCCTCGAGCTCGACCATCTTCCGGTCGAGCTCGACGCCGGACTGGACCTGTATCGCCTCGACGACGTCGCCCGACGTCACCGAGCCGAACAGCTTGCCTTCGGCCCCGGCCCGAGCCGAGATCTCGACCGTCTTGGCCACGAGGACCTTGGCGATCTCCTCGGCCGCCTCGCGCTCCTTGGCGTTGCGGGCCTGCCAGGACTTCTTCATGGTGGCGGCCTGCGCCTCCACCCCGGCCGTCGCCTGCTGGGCCTGGCCCTTGGGGATGAGCAGGTTCCGGGCAAAGCCGTCCGACACCTCGACGATGTCGCCCCGATTCCCGAGCCCGCTGATCGTCTCGTGCAGCACGACTCGCATCAGGCCTCCACGCTCTCGACGCCGTCCGCCTCGATCTCGACCTCGGCGACAGCTTCGGTGGGCTCCCGCTCCCGGTCCCGGTCCCGGTCTCGGCCGTCGCCGTCGCCCCGAGGCGGGCGGTCGTCACGACCGCGACCACCACCGCCACGTCGCTGGGTGGTGACCCGGCTGGTGTAGGCGAGCAAGC
>JAOTYQ010000391.1 GCA_029861725.1 Acidimicrobiia bacterium
GAGGCCAAACTCCAGGCGCCGGGCACCGTCCCGGCGCACGCTAGTGCTGCGCAACCAACCCGAGGAGAGATGACCGGCCTGGGCTCGCCGACCGGCTCATGAGCGCATCACTGATCGGACGACAGGCTCGATGCCACCCGTTCGATGGCCCTCCGCACGTCGGCGAGGACTTCTTCGACATCGTCACGGAGGTCGGTCACGAGGTCCTTCGAGTCGTCGACGGCGTTGTGGAGTTGCACGAGCACCTCGCCCCTCACGTGGTCGAGCCGCTGGCTGAGCTCGCCGAGGTCGTCTTTCGCCTCCATCCGTCCCAGGGCTCCCTGCAGGCGAAAGCGGTCTAGGCGGGTCTTCCAGGCCCGCACCTGCCGGTCGAGCGCGACCTCGTAGGCCGCGGCCTCGGCCGACTCGGCGGCGTCGAGATCGGCCTCCATCGAGTCGACCGACGCAGCGAGGTCCTCGACGGCGGTCGGCACGCCGATCTCCACCTCTTCCCACGACAGGATCTCGCTCTCGAGCTCCTCGGCTCGACCGCCGAGCGAGCCCGCTTGCTCGACGAGCTCGGCGGGGGCATCCTCGTCGAGGGCCTGGAGCCGGTCGGTGAACTGTTCGAGACGTTTCTTCGTGAGGCGGACCTGGGCAACGAGCTGGTCGTGGGCTTGGTGTCGCGTCGTCGATGTCATTGGCGGATGCTCCCGAAGAGTCGGTGGTGGGCGATGTCGTTCATCTCATCTCGCCGGCGGGGTGCCAACCAGAGGACTTGGTCACTACCCCGGCAAGGGGACCTCCGGCCCTACCCCGCCGGGGCTCGGTGACCGACGATCGACTCGTGACACCGCGGCGATCGAAGCTTGCCCTGGACCCCGACCACGCGATGGTTGGCGGCGTCTGCGCCGGCCTCGGGCGCTACCTCGACCTCGACCCGACACTGATCCGAGCCTTGTTCATCGGTTCGCTGGCGGTCGGTGGGTTCGGCCCTGCCACCTACGTCGCCCTCTGGATTCTGCTCGGCAGCGAGACCTCCGTCCCTTCCCCGACGAGGCCCGCTGCCGCCAGAGACGACCTTCCCTTGGCGAGACCATCCACCCCCGATCCAGCGTCCCCCGACGTGGTCGTCACGGACACAACCGTCGGGGTCGACTGAAGGGGGTGGGCTGCCAGCGGCCCACCCCCTTTGGTTCCTTCTCACGGTTCCGGGGCAGGATTGCGGCGCCTCACGCTGTTGGTGACCCGTCGTTGTGGCGCTCCACGAGCCGCAGCAGTAGCTCGAGCACGATCAGCATCGCGCCCAGCAGGCCCAACAGGGCGGCCGTCACGGATGCCGACGGCAGCTCCAGGGCGTAGAAGGTCGCCAAGGGCGAGGGGATGAGCATGATCCCGACCGCGCCAGCCAGCCCGCCGAGGAGCCACGCCTCGAAACCGCTGACGGGCCGGACCAGCCGGTAGAGAATCCAGAGCCCGACCAGCATCATGGTCATCGTCGCCGACGTCCTGGCCTCAGCCAGGTCGGCCTCGGCGAGATCCGACCGGGCAAGCCCGTAGGCCGCAAGCGTCGCCGTTGCCGCGATCACACCGGCCGGTACGGAGAACCGCAGCACCCGACGGAGGTAGCCACTGCGGGTCGGCTCGTCCGAGGCGGCGAAGCTCAACGCGAAACCCGGTATGCCGATCGTGATCGCCCCGATGAGGGTGAGATGGCGGGGTAGGAACGGGAAGGCGACCCCGGTGAGGCCGATGATCAAAGCGAGAAGGGCGGCGTAGACGGTCTTCGTGACGAACAGCGACGACACCAGCTCCATGTTGGCGACGACTCGTCGTCCCTCGGTCACGACGCCGGGCAAGCGCTCGAACCGGCCGTCGAGGAGCACGAGCTGGGCGATGGCCCTGGTCGCCGGCGTCGCCGTGTTCATGGCGATCCCGATATCGGCAGCCTTCAACGCAGGAATGTCGTTCACGCCGTCACCGGTCATCGCCACGGTGTGACCCTGGGACTGCAGCAGCCTCACCAGGTCTCGTTTCTGCTCGGGAAGTACTCGACCGAACACGGTCGTGTCCGCCCCGATGTCGTCGACGACCGTCCACTCTCGCAGGTCGACGTGGTTTCCGGCTCCGGGAATGCCGAGCTCCGTGGCGACGGCGGCAACGGTCCGCGGGTTGTCTCCCGAGATCACCTTGACCTGCACGTTCTGCTCCCGGAAGTACCGCATCGTCTCGGCGGCGTCGGGCCGGACCTCCTCCTTGAGCGACACGACCGCCACTGGCCTGAGCCCTTCGGGCAGCCGTTCCCCGTCGCCGAACCGGTGCTCGCTGCGGGCGACCAGCAGCACCCGACGGGCCTGAGCGGTCAACCGGTCGATCTCGACCAGGAGGTCGGCGACGTCGACGTCGTCGATCTCGTCGAGAATGATCTCGGGTGCCCCCAGCACCCAGGTGCCATGCGAATCGAAGGTGGCGCCGCTCCACTTGCGGACGGAGGAAAAGGCCACCACGTCCTCGGGCACCCAGCTCTCCTCGTCGGAGTCGATGTGGAGCCGTAACGCATCGACCGTGGCCGATCTGGCCGAATCCAGGCGAGCCAGCGCACCGATCCCGGCCAGCACCTCGCCCTCGGTGCTCCGATCGTCCTCGGTGCTCCCATCGTCCTCGGTCGTCGAGTCAGGGGCGACGCCGGGTACGACGTCGATGCGGTCGACGGCCAGGGCACCAGTGGTGAGAGTGCCGGTCTTGTCGATGCACAACATGTCGACCCTGGCCAGCCCCTCGACCGCCGGCAGTTCCTGGACGACGACATTGACCTGGGCCAATCGGAGGACCGCGATGGCGAACGTCATGCTGACGAGCAGCACCAGCCCTTGGGGCACCAGCGCCACGACGCCGGCGACCGCCGACACCAGGCCATCGGCGAGGGTCGCGTCCGTCCGGAGCTGACCCCACACCAACAGAGCGGACAGGGGCGGGAGGATCCAGCTGATCGTCGAGAGCAGGCGGCCGACGCCGACCCGCAGCTCCGACTCGGTCAGGACGAAGTCCTTCGCCTCCCTTGTGAGCCTGGCGGCCCAGCTGGACTCGCCGACCCGAGTCGCCTCGACGGTCGCGGAGCCGGCCACGACGACGCTGCCACTGAGCACCTCGGCTCCCTCCCCTTTGGTGACCGGATCGGACTCCCCCGTGAGCGCCGACTCGTCGACCTCGAGCCCCTGGGACTCCCCGACGAGACCGTCGACCGGGATCTGATCGCCGGCCCGAATGTGAATGAGGTCGCCGAGCACGAGCTGATCGGGCGGGAGTGATTCGACCTCGCCGTCACGGACCACGTCGATCGCCGGGACGAGCAGGACACGCACGGCGTCGAGGCTGCGCTTGGCCCGGACCTCCTGGACGATCCCGATCAGGCTGTTCAGCACCATGACCAGCCCGAACACTGCGTCGATAGGATCGCCGAACACCAAGATGACCACCGCCAGCGAGGTGATCACCGCGTTGAAGCGGGTGAAGATGTTGGCCTTGAGGATGCTTCCCAGCGATCGAGCTGACCGCTCGTCGACCTCGTTGCCGAGACCAGCCGCCCGGCGCCGGGCGGCCTCGTCGCCGCTCAGCCCGGTCGACGGGTCGGTAGCCGGTCGAGCGTGGCCTACTGGCTGGTCGAGCACGTCGGTACGACGACGGTCGTCGTGGCCGACCGGACGATCGACTGCTGGATCCGGGGCGAGATCGTGTGGCGAGCGAGCGAGCTGCCGTGCCGCTTGCCGAGGACGACGAGCTCAGCGGATCGGCTTCCCTCCTCGATCGCCCGGACCGCGAACCCGACCTCGACCTTGGTATCGACCGACAACCCGGGCGAGCGTTCCACCAGCTCCTCCTTCAGACGGTTCAGGTCGGCCTGGGCCCAGTCCCTCGACACGTCGCCCCCGAGGTAGGAAGCAAGCGTGTCGGACGGAGAGTCGGCCGGGAACATCGGCCGGTAGCCGACGACGTGGACGAGCAGCAGCGGCAGATCGACAGCTGCCGCGAACTCGCTGGCCCACCGAGCGGCGTCCTCGGTGGCGTCCCCGTAGCCGACATAGGCGACGACCGGCTTCCGCTGGCCGGGTACGGCCCGGAACTGCGCCGGCTTGGCGATGACGAGGGGGAGGGACGATCGGTGGAGCAGCTTCCTGGTCACGCTCCCTAGCCCATACCGCTTCCCTCCCGACCCGTGAACACCGACGACGACGGCCCGGGCGCCGACCTCGGCGGCCACGGCGAGCAGGGCATCGGCCGGGTCGTCGGCTACCAAGTGGGTAGCGATCCGACGATCCCGCTTTCGGGCCGCCTCCGTCCACGGCCCCTCCAACGCCTCACGCGCCTCGTGCTCTGACATATCGTCGCCCGAGTGGAAGAGATCGAAGGCCAGGTCCCCCGGCGGCTTCCTTCCGTGCACCACGTGCAGCGGCATCTCCCCCGCTGTCCGCTCCAGGGCCCAGTCGAGAGCGGTCGCAGCCGCTCCCGATCCGTCGACACCGACGATGAGCGGTTCCAGTCCGTCCATGCCTCCCAGCCTCGATCACCCTCCCATCAGCACCTAGGGCCGGAGGTCCCCTCCGCTGCAGGTCGAGGTGCTCTGGAACCCGGTCGACAAGTGACCATCGTCCCTTCCACTGCCGACCTCGCTGAGCGACGGTGATCGGGAGCAGCAACCGCCAGTGCGCGTCACTGAGAAAGGAGCACCCGTGCCCGACGGCAGAGTCATGAGCATCGATCCAGACCGGGGTTGCGTCTACATCGTCCGCCGGGGTCGTAGCTACGAAGCCCCGATCTCCGAGGTCGAGTCGGCAGCCAGGGTGCCCAGCGCCCGGGTCAGGTTCAAGCTGCGCCGCAACGGGGGCTCGGACCAGGCCGAGCAGGTACGGTTGCGGACCGGGACCCGGACATCCAAGCGGCAACGCAGGTTCGGCGATTTGACCGGTGCCCACGAGCCGGGAGCCAAGGTGGCGACGACGGCGACGGCCCTGCTCGGCGTCGACGTCACGACCCAACCGTTGCGCGTCGTCCAGGCCTGGCTCGGGGCAGTCGGTGACGCGAACTACGACGGTGCGGTCGCCCTCTACCACCCATCGGCGACCGTGCACACCCTGGCCGGGCCGATCTCGGGCCGTCGCCGCCTACGGGCGGTGGTCGAACTGTCCGACCAGGTGGGTGAGGTGGCCGAGGAGCCCGAGGTCCACGGGATCGACCAGTATGTGCGAGCGGCCTGCAGGTTCGACGGGAACCCCGTGACCGCCCACTTCAAGATCGAGAGCGGGCAGATCGCCGAGCAGTGGCTCGGGCTCGAACCGACCGCCCCGGAGACCGGCGAAGCGGAGCCCGGCCCCGAGGTCCTCGTCGTCACGAAGGGCGATGTCCTGGCCGGCGACATCGACTACGCAAGCTCCAAGCTCGACCACGCGTGCCGGGTCGTCGGACAAACGATCCTGCTCGCTCGGATGAAGCTCACCAGGGCGGCGAACCCGGCGATCGAGCAGTCGGCGATGGCCGAGGCGACCCTCGACATCGACGGCGACGTGCTCCGAGCCCATGCGACCGCTCCGACGATGACCGAGGCGATCGACACCGTCATCCGGCGGTTGCACATCAGGCTCGAGCACCGAAGCGACCGCGAGCGTCACAAGCCGACCGGACTGCGCCCGGCCGAGGGAGAGTGGCGTCGGGGCAATCTCGCCACGCCGCACGTTTCGTATTTCGATCGACCTGCAGCGGAACGAGAGCTGGTCAGGCACAAGTCGTTCGCTGCCGACGAGCTCACGCTCGAGGAAGCAGCCTGGGACATGGCGATGCTCGACTACGACTTCTTCCTCTTCGTCGAGCTGTCCACCGGAGACGACGCCCTCCTCGAGCGAACCGCGGCCGACGTGTTCGTCGTGCACCAGCTCGATCCGGGGGGGCGTCCGGATGACA
>JAOTYQ010000787.1 GCA_029861725.1 Acidimicrobiia bacterium
GTCGATCAACGTCGTCGTCCCGTGGGCCGGGTCACCGATGAGCTCGATGCTCGAGATCGGCTCGTCGACCAGATCCGAGAGGTCGGTGACGAGCTCAGCGTCTTCCGCGGCATCGACCACGACGTCGACGGCCCCGGACTCGGACTCGACGACCTCTGGCTCGGCAAACGCGACGACCTCTGGCTCGGCAAACGCGACGACCTCCGGGACTGGCTCTGAGGGTGAGGCGCCCAGCCCGAGCACGCTGGCGATTGCGATCGAAACGAGACCACCGGCACCAGTCACGGCTGACGATCCGAGTGAGGCGCTGCCGGCCGGGAACTGCACCAGCGACGAGAGAGGCCCCATGACCAGCCGGAGGCGACCGATCGCGATGTTCAGGAACGCCCGGACGACATCGGGGTCGAATTGGGTTCCGGCATTGGCCGCCAGCTCGCTCCTGGCGTGAGCGGCTGACATCGGCTTCTTGTAGGACCGAGTAGATGTCATGACGTCGTAGGCATCGGCGACGGCAACGATCCGACCGGCCAAGGTGATGTCGTCACCCGCCAGCCCGTTCGGATAGCCGCCACCGTCGAATCGTTCGTGATGTTGCGTCGCCGACTCGGCCCACTGACCCAACCACGATCGCAACGGCGCGACCAGCTCATCAGCGCGGGCCGGATGATCCCGGAGCACTGCCCATTCTTCGTCGGTTGGCTTGCCGCCCTTGTTCAGGATCTCGGGTGGGACCGCCAGCTTGCCGATGTCGTGAACCAAGCCCGACCAGTTGAGTAGCTCGAGGTCCTCGTCCTTGAGCCCCATCTCTTGACCGATCATGGACGAGTAGGCCCGGACCCGTTCGGTATGGCCGCGGGTCATCCGATCATGCGCATTCAGCGACCCCGCCAACGCGATCAACTGCTCAGCCGCCTCCTGTGGGGTGGTCCCCGCCTGCTGACCAGACGCGCGCTGCCGCTGGAGCTGACGCACAGTCCCACTGCGAATCGCCGTCTTGAAGCGCGACGGAGCTCGATCGGGGAAGACCAACGACAGCTTGAACAAGGCGACGACCGGAAGAACTCGCCGGAACACCTTGTCCGCAAGCCACAGGATCGCCGTCGCAACCGCGGTCAGACCGACCCACCACGCGACGACAAGTGCCCAACCGTCAGGGCGGGGCACCAGACGACCGACAAGGCTCACCGCCCCTACGGACAGAACAATCGGCGCGACGACAACGCCAACCCGTACCAGCCGAGCCAACCAAGGTCGGCTCTCCCATCGAGGCGAAGCATCCGTCGAAGTCACTCGACCACAACATCGGCCCCCCACGACACCGACCTGAGACCGAGTACGGTGCGGTCAGGGTCTGACTCTTATGCCCATTGGGGTCGCATTGTCGTTGGCAGCAGCGGCTCCCCTTGCCCTCGTGGCCGGGGTGGCTGAAGCCGATCAGTCGCCCCGGAGGTCGTTCCAGATGGGCGTGCCGGCCTCGGCGACTGCCCCGAGGGGCCGGTCGGGGCAAAGCTCCGTGCGGTCGACCGGGCGGAGGGGCCCCACCAAGCGGCCTCAGCGGAGCGAAGGATCGGCACCTGACACGACTCCAAGGAGTCTGATTGCGGCTGGCTCGGGGTCAGCTGGTTCTGGGCCGAGGCGAGTAGGGGCGGAACGGACGCGGCATAGCTGGTCCGCCCCGTCGCAGCTTCGCCGCTCTGCTCGTTGGCGGGCGACGGGCAATCGATCAAGGGCCACCCTTCAGAGGTCGATGGTTCGAGCATTGACACCCAGGTGACCACCGGAGGTGCGGGCCCAGCCGGAGACCGGGTGACAGTCGGCCGCATGAGGCGAGTCGTTGCTCGGGTGGACCGACGGGTGCTGGTAGCACTGCACGGCGTGGCCCTGGCCGGGCTCGGTCTGGCGCTGCTTGCGATCGGAAGTACAGCGACTTGGACGGCCTATCTAGCGTTGCCGTGGTGGGTCATCGCTGGATCGTTCTTCGTTGTCGAGGCCACTGCCCTCCACATCGAGATCCGGCGTGAGACCCATAGCCTCAGCCTCTCGGGGATCCCACTCTTGTTGGGTCTTCTGTCACTATCGCCAGTCGCCTTGCTCCTCGCTCGACTGACGGGCAACGGCATGGCGCTCGTGCTCGTCCGACGTCGACTTGGCCTGAAACTCGGTTGGAACCTGGCCCTCTACACCCTCGAAACGTCGGTCGCAGCACTGATCGCAGCCGTCGCCCTCTCTAGTGGCCGTCCGGTCACGATCAACGCCTGGGTCTTGCTGCTGGCCGCGGTGCTCGCGGCCGAGCTGATCGGCCTGATCTCGGTTCCGATCGTGATCATGATCTCCGAGGGCGAACTGCGGTTGTCGCTGTTTGGCCAGATAGGCAGGAGTCAGCTCATCGCCGTGGTCAGTGCGACGTTCGGCACGGTGACAGCAGCAGCCATGATCGATCTTCCGTGGCTGGCCGCGTTCGCCTTCGTCCCGTTGGTCGGTGTAGCGGCGTTGCTTCGCATGTTCGGGCGCCTCGGCAAGGAGCACCACGATCTGCAGCAGCTGCACAGCTTCACCACCGCGATCGCGGGGAGGGATCCACTCGACGCGGGCCTGGAGCAACTGGCGACGATCCTACGAGCA
>JAOTYQ010000023.1 GCA_029861725.1 Acidimicrobiia bacterium
CCGGCGATGAACATCGTGAGGTCGACGATCCGGACGCCGGCCAGCGGGCCGCTCACGACCACCCCCAGATCGTGGCGGCGTTGGCCCACAGGAACCGGTGACTGGAGTCCGATCGCAGGTCCAGTGCCAGTGCGTCGGCGACGAGCGTCTCCAGCGGGATCATCGGGTAGCCGGTGCCGAACACGACCTTGTCCCGGCCGTAGGTGTCGATGAACCGGACCAGGGCCGGAGGGAAGTGGCGGGGTCGGTGACCCGACGTATCGATATAGAGCCGTTCGTGCTTCCACGCCAACCCGATCAGCTCCTCCGTCCAGGGGTGGCCGGCGTGACCGGCGATGATGGTCAGCTCGGGGAAGAACAGGGCGACGTCGTCGAGATGGCCCGGTCGGCCGACGTCGTTGCGGGCCTTGACCGGGTGTGGCCGGTGAGCACGAGTACGGGGATCGCCAGCTCGGCGCAGGTCGCGTACAGCGGGAAATAGGCCCGGTCGTTTGGCGGGAGATCGTAGAGGAACGGCAGCAGTTTCAGCGCCACCGCTCCGGCGTCGACGAGGCGTCGGAGCTGGCCAACGGCGTCCATCCCCCGTCGAGGGTCGACGCTGGCGCAGAAGAGCAGCTCGTCGGGGGCAAGGGTGCACAACGCCATCGTTGCCTCGTTGGTCCGCTCCCAGCCCTCGACCGCGGTCGCCGACACCACTGCGCGGCCGACGCCGGCGCGACGCATCTCGTCGAGCAGCTGGCGGTCGTCGAGCCGGGAACGTTCGGCCAGACCGATCCGGTCGTAGAGCTCCTGCATCGGCGGGTAGGCGGAGAAGAGGTCCTTCGGCCAGTGGTTGGCCCAGACGTCTGCTATCGGCTGCTCGGTCTCCTCTGCGTTCACGCAGCCATCCTGCATCAAAGCCGTACCGATGCGTCCATTCGGGCACCGGCCGGCTGCGCCATTCCGGGACGGCCCCGACGCTGGGATCGGTCAATCGGCGATGCGCAATGCGGCCGCCGGTTGGATGCCAGCGGCTCGGCGGGCCGGCCACAGGGCCGCCGCGAGAGTGGCGCCGATCGCGATCGCGACGATGAGCGCGACCTCGCCGATCGGCACGCCCCAGGTCATGCCGTCGGCCCAGTCAGCACCGGCGGCGGTGAAGCCGTAGGAGGCGACGAGAGCGATGGCGACCCCGACGACGATGCCCTCCAGTGCGATGAAGCCCGCTTCGAACAGCATCACCTCGCCGACGCCGGCCATGGGGAACCCGAGAGAGCGGAGCACCCCGACCTGACGCCGTCGCTCCCGTACCGCTCGGACCATGATCACCCCTATCCCCGCGACGCCGATGACGAGGCCCGCCCCCACGAACTGCTGCATGAGCGTGAAGAAGCTGCTGTTCTGAGCCAGGATCGAGTCGACGAGACTGGCGACCGTCGTAGCGTCGGCTCCCTTCTCGGTGAAGGCCGAGCGGATGGCGCCAACCGCCAGGTCGGGCTCCGGGGCCGAGACGTAGAAGCGGGAAGGGGTGGCCCGCTCGCCGAAGAGCTCGACGAGCCCGATTGCGCTGACGAACGCGCCGTTCGCAACCAAGTCGTCCTCGGCGATCGCGGCTACCGTCAGCCGCCGCCCCTGTCCCGTCTGGGGATCGGTCATCACGACCTCGTCACCGATCTCCACGGGGCTGTCGGGCGGCCCTCCACCGGTCGCCAGGAAATTGTTGTCGACGATGATCAGGCCGGAATCGGCCTGGACAGCTCGCCAGGCCGCTTCGTTCGTTGGATACGACCCTCCATCGATCAGCGTCGGAGGGGCGGCGACGAGCTCTGGTCCGAACCCGGTGACCGGCCAGCCGGCCGGCGCGTCGGTGCCAACGGTGAAGTCGGCGAACACGTAGCTCAGCGGCGCGACGCCATCGACCGCAGGGAGCGAGGCAAGCTCGGTGGCGGTGACGGGATTGGAGGGGCTCGACGTCGCGATGACGCCGAAACCGCCGGAGAGGTTGTCGGTGAAGGTGTCGCTCTGGCCCTCGGACATGAACGACAGGATGCTCATGTAGACGAGCGTGAGCATGACGATCGCGAACATGCCGATGGTCATGGCCGTTCGGAAGCTTCGAGCCAAGGGGTAGGCGAGACCGAGCCGGACCGGCAGCGCACCGCCGGTCAGGCGGGAGATGCCGGACCCGATCGCTCCTTGCTGCACGGTCACCACGGCTACAGCGGCGGCGGTCAACGTCAGCCCCTGGGCCAGGAAGACCGGGATGTCGATGGTCACGTCGAGGGCCCCCAAGATCGGGATCGCGATCACGGCCCAGATCGAGATCGCGGCCCCGGCCGTCGTCGTGACCGCACGGGCCGACCAGCGCCGGGCGAACGTTGGCGCCACACCGGCCACAGCGAGGGATGGGCCGAGCATCAGGCCGTAGCCGTCGGGACCGGTGAACCCGACGATTCCGTAGGCGGCGCCGAGGAGGGCGATTGCGAGGCCCGCCCGGGCATAGCGGCGGCGGGGCCGGACCCGCGGTGGCTCCTGGACGTCGCGTATGGCGCGAATGATGTTGAACCGGGCAGTCCGGACGCTGGAGAGCACGATCGTGGCGAGCGCGATCGCGAAGCCGATCGCGAAGCCGGTGAGCACGGTGGTGTTGGTATAGCTGAACTCCATGGTCAGCGCCGTCGTCTCCTCGCCCTGGCTCAAGATGGCGTCGGCTCGTCGGGCGATGAACCAGCCAACACCGATGCCGGCAATCGCACCGACCGCCGCTGCCGCCACCGCGTAGAGCCATCCTTCGAGCGCAAAGGCACCGACGAGCGGTGCCCGCCGCATGCCGAGAGCCCGGAGCATGCCGAGCTCGGAGCGGCGTTCGTCGGCGAGCATGACGAAGATGTTGACGAGCAACATCACCCCAGCGGCCACGGCGAACATGCCGACGGTGAAGTAGAGCTGGCTCAGCCCGGAGGCGTTCTCTTCGGCCAGGTCCAGTAGTGTCTGCTTGACCGGCACTGCCTGGAGCGACAGATCGCCCACGATGCGGTTGACGTCGGTCGTCGCAGCATCGGTCCGATCGGCCCCGCTCTCCACATCGCCGACGTTGGAGATCGCCACGACGACCTCTGGGGGCACCAGCGCCGGATCCTCGGCCGTCTGGGTTTGCGCGGCTGGGACGGCTAGCGAGGCGATCGTTCCGGGACCGACCAGGACGTTGTACGACTGCTGGCGGCCGTCGATGGTCCAGTAACCAGCCACTCCCCGGCGGTCGACGACCCGGTCGACCGTCAGCCCGAGCCGCTCACCGTAGGCGAACACCGAGATCTCATCCCCGGGGTCGAGGTTGAGCTTGGTGGCCAGGTCGATGGTGATGGCCGCCGTGCCGGCGGCGGGCGTTGTGCCGTCGAGGCCGGTGATCGTCGGGTCGGGACCGAACGATCGGCCCTCGTCGAAGTCGACCTCGATGAGCTGTGCCCGTGGCTGGGTGCCGCCTCCGGGCCCGGTGTTCACGACGGACGCTCCGGCGGTCACGAACGACAGCACCCCGTCGACCTCGGGCGACGAGAACCCTTCGAACCGGGCGACCAGATCGGCTCCCGGGCCGAGCCCGTGGACCGACACGGTCTCGTCGATCGGTCCGAGCTGGTCGTAGGCGCTGGCTCGGATCGATCGATCGATGGTGTCGCCGACGATGAGCGAACCGGTGATGATCGCCGTGCCGAGCAGAGAGCCTGCCACGACGAGCACGGCCTCGACCGGCCGACGGGCAACATTGCGGGTCGCGAGCCGTCGCAACGTCGACGAGCCGACGAGCATGGCGAGAAACGGCACCGAGAGCAGCGCCGCCAGCCAGATGGCCACTAGCGTGCGGCGGGACGCCTGGCGGCGGCCGCCAGCCGATCGTCGGCCGTGATCCGGCCGTCCCGCATGCGAACGAGGCGGGCGGCCAGCGCTCCGACCGCTGCGTCGTGCGTGACCAGGATCAGGGTGAGACCTTCGGCGTGAAGCTCGCAGAGCAGGTCCATGACCTCGGCTGCGGTCTCGGAGTCCAGAGCACCGGTCGGTTCGTCAGCCCACACCAGGGCCGGCCGGCCAGCGAGGGCGCGAGCGATCGTGACCCGCTGCTGCTCGCCCCCCGACAGCTCCGGTGGGCGGTGGCCGACGCGGTGGCCCAACCCGACTCGGCCCAGCGTCTCGATCGCACGCGTCCTGGCCTCCGAGGAGTTGGCCCCGGCGAGCAGGAGCGGCAACTCGACGTTCTCGGCGGCGCTGAGGACGGGTATCAGATTGAAGGCCTGGAAGACGAAGCCCATCGACTCGGCCCGATCCCTCGTCCGCTCGGCGTCGCTCATCTCGTGCAGGACCTTGCCGTTCAGCCGAACGGTTCCGCTGTCGATGTCGTCCAACCCCGACAGGCAGTTGAGCAGCGTGGTCTTGCCCGATCCCGACGGGCCCATCACGGCGACGAACTCACTCTCGGCGACGGTCAGGTCAACGCCACGGAGCGCCTCGACCTCACCGGCCGCAGTCCGGTAGACCTTCCGAACACCCTTGGCCACCAACAGATCGGTCATGACCTGAGTCTGAGCGACGCTACCGACCGGTGGTCTCGTCGACCACCGGTCGGCCTCGTAGCTGCTGGTAGATGTGCGCTGCAGCGAGGCTGGTGACCGGGATGGAAAGCAGGATGCCGACGCCGAAGGCGATCAGACCGAGCAGGGTGATGGCCATAGCCAGCAGACCGGCGCCGAACATCGGCCAACGGTGGCCCTTGCTGAGGGCGCGGGCCTCTCGCAGCGCGGTGATCGGGTCCGCCCCGGTGTCGACCACGATCATGCCGTAGTAGTAGTACGCCACGGCGAACATGATCCCGGGCACGATGAGCAGCACGAGGCTGAACGCGACCCCGAGACCGTACAGGAACGTTGCGACCGTGTAGGTGACGATGGCGTCGAGCCGGTCACCGTAGTCCGGGATCCGGACGGTGCGGCCGTTGACCGCATCGAGGGCCATCGAGAGCAACGTGAAACCGACCACGCTGCTGACGATGAACTCGGCCAAGCCGAAGATCAGGCTGCCGGGGGAGTTCGACGTCAGCTGCGACAGCCAGCTCAACACGGCGCCGGTCAGGAGGCCAACCACCGCCACCAGCAACCACGGTGCTGGATTGGCCATCAGCTTGCGCCATCCGTAGGAGAACGCACCGCCGATCTCGATCCGGCGGGCAGGAACGAGTTCCGTCGTCATCCGGTTCCTCTCGATGCTCGCTTTGACCCGAACGTGACACAGCGCCCCCGGCGGGGGCAGGGGCGGAGGTCCCGACCTGCCGCCGGGCCGGGCTCAGCGACGAGGCTGCTTGCGTCGCTCCGACCACCAGCCGATCCCTCCACCGATCACGCCGCCCAACGCCACGACCCAGAAGTGGGCGACGCCGCTCACGACGGCGACGACCGCCCCAACCACCCCTCCGGCGAGGATGCCGACCCGGAGCCCGTTCGCCGGGTCCCAGGGCTCCCGACCGGGTTCTACGTCTCGGCTCGGCGAAGAGGTCACGACGGGCGTCAGGTTCCCGTGAAGTTGGGGGTGCGACGTTCGGCCATCGCCTTCACTCCCTCCCGCCAGTCGTCGGTGCGCTGGAGCCGGTCCTGCTCGACCAGCTCCCGGTCGGTCGCGTCGCGGATTCGCTGGGCGAGGTCACCCCGCATCGTCTCGCGGATCGACGCGACGGCCAGCGGGGCCGACGCCGCGATCTCGGCCGCCAGCTCGTGGGCGGCGGCGCGGACCTGGCCGAGGGGGGTCAGCCGGTCGGCCAGCCCGATCGCGACCGCCTCGTCGCCCTTGATCCGGCGCCCGGTGTAGAGCAGCTCGAGCGCCCGCTGCTGCCCGACCAGTGCCGGGAGGGTGACGGTCAGGCCGAACCCGTGGTGGAAACCGAGGCGGGCGAAGTTGGCGGTGAACCGGGCCTCGGGCGCTGCGACCCTGAAGTCGGGCATGCAGGCCAGGCCGAGCCCGCCACCGACCGCGGCGCCCTGAACCGCGGCCACGACCGGCGTCTTGGTCGAGAACAGCGCGACCGCAGCGTCGTAGAGATGGCGCGGTGAGCCGTCGGGGTTGGTCGGCACGTCGGCCTGGTCCTGCTCGCTCCGGCCTCCGAAGTCGGCACCGGCGCAGAAGTGCTTGCCGTCCGAACAGAGCACGATCGCCCGGCAGCTCGGGTCGGCGTCGAGAGCGTCGAAGGCGGAGGCCAACGAGTCGATCAGGGCAAGGTCGAAGAAGTTGTTCGGCGGTCGCCTGATCTCCGCCGTTGCCACGTAGGCGTCATCGACCGTCACATGGAGGTCACCGAAAGTACCGAAGTCGCTCATGCTCGAACCCTAGCTCTGCGGCACGGTGTCGACCCACGGCCCTCGCAGGCCGCCACCGGCTCGTCCCGGAGTCGTCAGTCGGCGGGGAGGTTGAGGAAGAGCCGGGATCCGAGGGACGGTTCCCACTCGACGAAGAAGACATCCGGTCGTTGGTCGCCGTTGGCGTCCAAGGTCACGGCATCGATCCAGTAGTGCGGCCCGGTCTCGACCCCCGGAGATTCGAAGTCCGGTCGACCGTCGACCACACCGCGATGCATGACCAGCACCGGTGAACGCTCGTCATCGGCCGTGCTCGTAGACGCCGTGGTGACGAGATCCTGGCGACCATCGGCGTCGAGGTCGAGCAGGAGGATCTGCGGCGACTTCGTGCTGAGGTATGGCATCCCGGACGCTTCGGTGACGTCGTCGAAGGTTGGCTCGTCGCCGCCACGGTTGAGGAAGACCTTGACCGCCTCGGGGATGTCGGAGTCGACGGTGCTGTTGAAGTGCTGTCCGATGAGCACATCGAGGTGCCCGTCCTCGTTGGTATCGGTGATGATGACGTGGGCGGGATCGTCCTCGTTGTTGTGCAGCTCCCATGCAAGGGGTGAAGCCTCGCCCTCGCGAAAGCCATTGCCGGTGCCGAGGAACCACCGGTTCGAGCCTCCGACGACGAGGTCGTCGATCCCATCGCCGTTGAGATCGCCCACCCCGGCGCCGAGCCCGACGACGTCGCCCGGGAAGCCGAGCTCATCGGTAACGTCGCGGAACTGCAGGTCGCCCTCGTTGCGGAACAGGGCCGTCGAGCTGCCCGACCAGCGGTCCTTGACCAGCACGAGGTCGCGGAGGCCATCGGCATCGAAATCGGTGGCGACGACGGCACGGCCGCCGCTCCGCTCGTCCAGGACCGCCAGCGCGACCAGCGAGCCGTCATCGTTGCGATAGACCTCGCTCGGGGCCGAGCCGCGCTCGACGTCGCGGACGTTGCGGGACACGATCAGGTCGGGGTCGCCGTCGTCATCGAGGTCGTCGAACAGCGCGCCGGCGGTGCGTCCGAGCCGACCCTCGAACGACTCGTCGATCACGAACCCGTCAGGCGAGCCGAGCAACAGCCGGTCGGGAGCCGGGCCGTCGGCACCGAAGAAGCGATAGCTCTCGATCGGCCGGTCAGCGAACGTCCCGAGGAAGAGGTCGCTCCAACCGTCGCCGTTGACGTCGGCGGTGGCCACCGCATGGCCCCGGATGCCGGCCAAGGCGGTCTCGACCCCGAGTGAGGTGGTGGCGTCAACGAGCTGGCCCGGACCGCCGGGGGCCGGTACCGGCGTGGCCGGTGGGGTGGTCGTCGGCGACGTCGACGCCGCCTCGTCATCACCTACCGCCACCGCAGTGCCAGCGTCTCGGTTCGTCGCGGCCGGAGCCGGATCACCGGTTGCGTCGGTGTCCGAGGCCGTGCCGGAGCAGCCTACGAGAACGCTAGCCACGAGCATGAGCAAGACCCGCATGCGAGGCATCACGGCAGCTCGACAACGACGAACACGACCTCGCCCCACGGATCGCGCTGCGAGCCGGCATTGAAGCCGATGTGGGCGAGCTGACGCTCCCGATCGACCGTCACGCTGTAGGTGCCCCCGAGCACCAGGCCGAACTCGTCGCTCACGAGCTCGGCGAGCTCGACGAGGGTCGTCTGCTCGCCGGTCTGAGAGTCGACGGCGATCAGCGGGGCGCCGATCTCCGAGGCCTGCCCGTGGGCGCCGGGCACGAACAGGAACCCCGACTCGTCGGGGAGGAGGGCGAGCGAGGTCGTGTAAGCCGGCGTGGCTCCGAGGATGTCGAGCTGACCGTCCTGGTCGAGGGCGAAGAACTCGAACGTCGGCCTGTCGGTGACACCGTAGATCGTGCCGTCACTGGCGGCCGACGTGGAAGCCCGGAGATCGGCACCCAAGTCGATCTCGGTGACCGAGATCGACCCGCTCGTCGGATCGTAGGTGAACAAGCCGCCGTCCTCGTTGGCGTAGAACGCCTGCCCGTCCGGGCCGATCATCACGTTGCGGAAGCCGGCATGGGCGGGGTCGGGTTCGAAGGTTGCGACCTCGCCGGACGCGACGTCGTAGACGAAGAACCCGCCGCCGGGATAGGAGGCCGGGTCGAGGAACGGATCGACAGCCTCGCCGTACACCCGCCCTCGGCCGTCGCCGGCCAGCGACGGTATACCGAAGCCGGGAACCGGAACGACGACGGGCTGCAGGTCGAGCGACTCGGTATCGAGCCGGAACAGCACGTCCCCGTCGTAGCTCCCGTCCAACGTCAGCCCCCGCCGGGTCCCCCAATAGGTGCTGAAGTAGATGCCGCCGTCTCCGCCGTCGACCATCTGGCCGTGGACCTTGCCGTAGCCCCAGCTGCCCGACTCGTGCTCGAGGGCGCTGAGGACGTCGGCGAAACGGGTCAGTGCGCTGGCTTCCGGGTCGTAGACGAAGAGGTACGAGTTGCCGTCGGCTCCGAGATGATCGCCAATGGCCGTGATGACCCGCCCGTCGGCGAGAGCGATGCCCTGACCCCACTGCGACCAGGGGTTCCCCTCGTAGTCTGGTCGAGGGTAGACCGCAGCCCCGATGTAGGGCTCGTCTTGGAGCGTGACGAGCTCGGCCGTCGGCCCGGCCAGATCGGCGGCCACCACCCGGCCGGTCTCCAGGAGCGGGGTATCGGCATCGATGACAGGCTGGCCATCGTCGGGGACCGACTCGGTCTGCCCGCCGCCGGTGTCGTCGTCGGAGGCGCCGACGGTCGTCGCCACCTCGTCGGGATCGACGGCCACCGTGCCCGCATCGCTCGGCTCCTCCCCGTCCGCCTCGTTCCCGCTGCCACCGTCGCCCGAGGAGCAGGCGGCAAACGCGAGGAGCAATGCGAGCAACGTCGCAAAGCCGAAGCGCCGGTGACGATCGGTCAATGTTCTGCCCATTCCCTCTCAACACCGCCGCTGCTCGCCGTCATCCAAAATGGAGGACCGATCATCCCAAACCGGACATCCCAAACCGGACATCCCAAACCGGACATCCCAAACCGGACATCCCAAACCGGACATCCCAAACACTGTCGACCTTGCCCAACAGTACAGCGAACGCCCGCGCTGGTCAGGCAGCCCCTGGCGCTTCCAACCCGACGAGCCACTCCTCGACCTTCGACACGACCAGCTGCTGCATCTCGACGGTCTCGGCCGCATGGGCCGATCCCGGGACGACCTCGATCGTCACGGTCGACGAACCCCGCTCGAGCAGCTCGCCGAGCTTGCCCGCCCTGGCTTCGTCGAACTCCTTGTAGTCGTTCTCCTCCTCCCCGTAGAGGAGGAGGGTCGGGACTCCCGACCGCACGAGCCCCTCGAGTTGTGACAGGAACGCCTCGCTCACCCACGGGGTCGGGTCAGGAGCCCGGAACCGGGCGGTGAGCTGCCGCCACTTGGCTCGGACCAAGGTGCGGCCGACGCGGCCGATCCGCTCCAGCTGGGCCCGGTCGATCAGCGTCGACGGGCTGAGTCGTCTGAGCCCTTGGGTGACGAAGTCCCGGGTCGACAGCTCATACGCTTGACGGGTGGCCGTACCGTCGCCTCTTGCGAAGTCCCGAACCGGCGGGGCGAGAAGTGCAACACCCCCGATGCCCTCGGTCCGGTCGGCCATGGCCATGGCGGTCCTGGCGCCATAGCACTGGCCGACGAGCACCCGCGACTCGGTATCGAGGATCGACAAGGCGGCCTCGGCCTCGGTCGTCGCCGGTTGGTGCAGGGTGAAGGTCTCCACGACTCCGGTGCTGTCACCGATGCCTTGCCAGTCGAACCTGACGGTCGGGAAGCCTGCCGCCGCCAACCGGTGGGCGAAGTCGAATGCCCAGCGATTGCCTTGCGGCGTGAACGTGTGGCCGCCTGCTGGCAGGAGCACCACGCCATGGGGGCCGGCGGTGTCGGGCTCGGATGCGATGGCGAAGAGGGCTTCGTCGCCGAACGGGACGAACACTGGCCGGTCGACGATCGTCATGTGATCGACCTCTTGAGCCAGTCGAGCACGCCTTGATTCAGGACCGTCGTCGCTTCTTGCCGCTCGATCGGTACGAACTGGTCGCCGCCGACCTTCAGCCACCACACCTGGTGACCGACGATCGACAGCACTTCGGCATCGATCCCACGATCGGCCAAGCCGCTGCGTGCCCGTTCGACGGCTGGACGCACGCGGTCGCTCCGGGCCATCTGGATGAGGAGTACCGGAGCTGAGCCCGTCATCATGTCGAGGAGGCTGGTGTCGGCCACCTCGTCGACGAAGACAGCCGGCACGACCTCACCGAGGGCGAACACCGCCCCATCGGTGGCCCACCGGCCCCGGATCTCGTCGGCGGTCGCGCCCCCGCCCTTTGCCACCTCCCGGGCGACGCAGGCCTTGACGACCTCCTCGACCCAGCGCCCACCGTCGAGGACGGGTTCCCACAGGGCGATCGGGACATCGAGCTTGCGCCGTACCCGTGCGGCCGCCAGCGCCCCGAGCCGGGTGGCCACGATGGCGACCGGGCCGTCACCCGAGTCGCCGATCACGTCGGTGATGTCGTCGGCCATCGTGTCCAGCGTCGGCGTGACCGGCGGGCCGATCGAGTTGCCGACGCCGCGGTAGTGGACGCGTACAGCCGTGAAGCCGGCCGCAGCTGCTGCCCGCGACAGGAGCACCTCGCGGCGATAGTTCTGCTGCAACTCGGCGAACAGCGACGACGCGAACACCACCGTGCCGATCGACGGGCTTCGGGGGACGGTCCGGATGAGCAGCCGTCCGGAATCGTCGAAGCCCGCCGTCTCGACCAGCTCTGCGGTTTCCCGGGTCGCAGCCGGCCCGCCGGCGACCTCGAGCCTGCGAGTGGGCTTCGTCATCGGTGGATCATTCCCTCGCTCGTCGAGCAGGTGCCTCGGTGATCGGACTCGGGCGTACTCTTGGTCGACGTCGCACCCGAGCCAACCTGGGGAGAGGAACCACCAACCATGTCAGATGTCAGCGCGATCATCCACGAGTGCCTCACCACCGATCTGCTCGAACCCGGTGTCGAGCTGACCGAAGACACCCCGCTGCTGGAGCTGATCGACTCGATGGGGATCTTGACACTGGTCGGTCTCGTCGAGGACGAGTTCGACATCACGATCGACGCCGACGAGGTCTCGGCCCAGAACTTCGCGTCGGTGAAGACCGTCACCGGCTTGGTCGAGGCCAAGCTCGGGTGAGGGCCCGCGGTCGGTGGCGGCCGGTAGGGGAGGGTGCGGTCAGCGATGATCGGTGAATCTCCGTGCCTTGAGATCGAACCTCGGCAACGTGCCGTGCTCGACCGGCTCGACCCTGACCCGAAGGTTCAGCGCGTTGCGCATCGCCGTCTCGGTGTCGGCGACCACGTCGGCCTCCTTCGCCGCGGTCGCCTCGACCCTGATCGTCATCTCATCGAGCTCGTTGGAGCGCCGGACGTCGACGGCGAACTCGCCCGTTCCGGGGATCGAGCGGATGATGTTCTCTATCGCCGACGGGAACACGTTGATGCCGCGAACGATGAGCACGTCGTCGACGCGACCGATGACGCCCCCGTCGAGGCGGGCGAAGGTCCGCCCGCAGCTGCAGGGGCTGGTCTCGATGCGGGCTCGATCGCCGGTGCGGTACCGAATCACCGGGTAGCCCGGCCGGCCCAGGTTGGTGATGACGACCTCGCCCTCGGAGGCTGGCTCGGTGGTGTCCGGATCGATGATCTCGACGATGAACTCGCCCTCGTTGACGTGTAGTCCGTTCCGATCGAGACACTCGAATCCCCAAGCCCCGACCTCGGTGGCTCCTGCATGGTCGAACGCCTCGGCCCCCCAAGCCCGTTGGATACGGGCTCTGGTCGCCGGGAGGCCGGCGCCGGGCTCTCCGGCGAGAATCGCTTTCTCGATGGGGGAGCTGGCTAGGTCGATGCCTTCCTGCTCGGCGAGCTCGGCGAGATGCAGCGCATAGGTGGGCGTGCACACCAGGACCGACATGTCGTTGGCGAAGATCGCCTTGAGCCGCTGCACCGAAGACATGCCACCCCCGGGCGAAGCGAGGGCACCGATCTTGCGGGCTCCCTCGTAAGAGCTCCAGAAGCCGATGAACGGGCCGAACGAGAATGCGTAGAAGATCCGGTCGTCGGCGCTCACCTCCGCCGCCCGGAACACCGTGGCCCAGCAATCGGCCCACCACTCCCACGACTCGACCGTGTCGAGACATCGGAGCGGCTCGCCGGTGGTGCCGGAGGTCTGGTGGATCTTCACGTACGAGTCGATCGGGAACGTGAGGTTCGAGCCGTACGGCGGGTTGGACTCCTGATCGTCCGAGAGCTCGCGCTTGGTGGTGAACGGCAGCCGTCGCAGGTCGTCGAGCGATCGGACGGCGTGAGGCGAGTCAACCCCTGCTTCGCCGAGCTTGCTCGTGTAGAAGCCGTTGGTGCCGAGCAGGTCGCCAAGGAGCTGCGTGAACCGGCGGATCTGCAGCTGGCCGATCTGCTCCCGGCCGGCCGGCTCCAGGCGTGCTTCGATGGATTCTTGCAGGCTCATCTCGTCTCCAGGAGCTCTGGCGGTCCGGCGCAGTCGCGGAGGGGGAACTTCTCGATGATCATGATCACCGGTCGGCCGCCGGTGATGATGCGGTAGGCCCTGGTCAGGAGGTCGCCGTCGTAGGCTCCCCTGATCCCGTCGGGGAGACCGTCTGGCGACTCCCGTCCGTACCACAGCACTTCGCGACGCTGCTCGACTCGAGAACCGAGGAGGATCCGGCCGACACTGCCTCCCTGCACCTCCATTGCCGCCCGGATGTCTCGGGGGATGGCGGCCGGGTTGGTCAGCGACACCGCATAGGCATACAGCATCCTGGAATCGGCCCCGATCAGGGTGACATGGCGGGCGAGCACATCGCGGCCGGCGTCGACCTCGAGCCAGTCCTGACTGCCGGCCAGGGTCTGGACCGACTGGCCGAGGGTCGTGACCTCGACCGCCTCCATCGCGTAGGCCTCGATGAACTTGGTGACCGTGCCATCGATCACGGTCAGCGCCCGCTGCATGGGGGTGAGCGTTGCGATGTCGATCGGCTCGAGCTCATCCGGTCGCTCGAACTGGGCGACGAACAAGCCGTCGGTCGGGTCGTAGGACGACATCATGCGACCTCGAACTCGGCGAGCTGGCCGAGGCGGTACATCTCGGCGAAGTGGCGGTGCCGCCGCTTACCCGACGATGTCTTGGTGAGCGTTCCTTGGGCGACGAGCACGACCTCGTCGACGCCCACGCCCAGCCCGTCGACGACCGCCTGCTTGACCGAGGCCTTGATGTCGCCGACCGGCTGCGACCGCTCCTCTCGGGCTTCGGCGATGACGATGATGCGCTGGGTTCCCAGCCCGGGGTCGTCCTGGCCGAAGGCGGCAAACGATCCAGCCCGAAGATCGGAAACGGCGAGCAGCGGCGCCTCGAAGTCCGACGGGTCGATCTTGCGACCCCGGATCGCGATCCTCTCCTGCACCCGTCCGGTCCAGAAGTACTCCCCGTCGCGGAGGTAGCCGAGGTCGCCGGTCTTCAACAGCCCGTTGTGGAAGGCGGCGGCGGTCGCCTCTGGGTCGTACATGTAACCCTCCATGCGCGAGGCGGTGTCGAGGGCCAGCGCCCCGATGTGGCCCTCGGGCAGATCGTTGCCCTCGTCGTCGAGGATGTGGATCGTGATGCCGGGGTGGGCCTTGCCGCAGCCGACGACCGGTAGCGATGCCGCCTCGTCGGTGACAGGCACCGCCACCTGACGCTCGTGCATGACGGCCGGATCGATGTGCTCTATGGGCACCTGTTCGCCTGGTGGGGTGAACGTGGCACCGCCGACGTTCTCCGCACAACCGAAGTTGGTCTTGATGGCGTCTGGCCGCAGACCATACGGGCTGAACCGCTCCTTGAAGGCCACGATAGTCTCGTGATGGATGCGCTCGGCCGCGTTCCAGAAGCCGGCCACGTGCTCGAGGTCGACGCCCTCGAGCTCGCGATCCCTGATCCGTTGGGCAGCGAGCGCGAACCCGAAGTTTGGTGACCAGGTGATCGTTGCGCCGGTGTCTTGCATGCCGTGGAGCCACAGCGCAGGGCGCTTGACGAAGTCGAACGGGCTCATCATGACCAGCGGGATGCCCCGGGTGAGGCAGAGCATGATGTTGTTCATCAACCCCATGTCGTGGTAGAGCGGCGTCCAGTTCAGGTAGACGTCATCGGTGGTGACGGCCATCGCCTTTGCCATGCCGTCGAGCGCCGCCATCACGTTCTGTTGGCGCCACATGCAGATCCGGGGGAAGCCGGTCGTCCCGGACGTGAGCTGGAGGGCGGCGAGATCGCCGGGGTCACGCATCGTCCAGGGCGCCGCCGGAGCGTCGGCCAGCTCGCCGGGGCCGAAGACGAATCGGGTGCTCTCGTGCTTCGCGGTGAGCTCATCGCGGAGGTCGGCCACCGAGTCGGCGGCGACGACGACCGGGGCCGACGTGCGACCGATGATGTTGTCCAGGATCTCGGGGAGGCTCGAGTTGGTGCCCTGGATCGCCGGTGGTGCAACGAGGAGTGGCAGCGCGCCGAGCACCAGCGAGCCCAGCAGGACGTCGACCGCGAACCGGTCGTTGTACGGCACCTGCACGCACACCGAACCCTCGCCAAGGCCCAGTTCGGCCAGGTGTCCGGCAGCCCGCTCGGCGGATGCGCTCAGCTCACCACGGCTGATCCACTCCCACGACCTGTCCGCCGAGTAGAAGGCGAGCGCCCGAGCGCCCGGCTCGGCCTCGGCGAGCTCGCAGATGCTGGCCTGCAGCGTGTTGCCCATCAATCGCCTTCCGTCGTCGACATTCCCGGCGCCGGTCGGACGACCACTCGACCGCCGCCCGACTCGAGTCACACGGCGTAGGTGGTCGCCACCTCGACCAAGTCCCTCGCTACCGAGGATACCGTTGGCCCCGGGCCGGATATAGGGCTGCGGTCGTGTTCGCGCATGGGCTGTCTTGCCCCTTCGACATTCTTCGACATGCCAAGAGGGCTGGTGGGACCTGCCCACCGCAATGTCGTCCGCACGGCACAATGCCGCTGAGCAGGTTTGATGCCTGGAGATGAGCGACATCCATGTGTAACCTGGGCCCACGTCGTGTGAGTGCCGAGGGAACGCTCCTCAAGATCGACTCGATCTACGACTACGGAAGGGTGCAGTTGAGTCTCCGGGAAATCGTGAAGATTATTTGGCGTCGCCGGTGGCTGATCCCGCTCACGTGCGGCATGGCCGTGCTCGCGGTGTGGACGGTCGGCCGCCCCGGTCCGCCATCAGACGCAACATACTCGGGCTCGCTCACATTGACGGCCAACGAAGATTCGAGCCGCAGTGACCGCGACGCTGACGACCCGATCTCGTTCTATACGTTCGTCGTAGCCGAGACCCCCCAGATCGCGAGCAGGGTCGCCGAGGATCTCGGGGAGGACATCTACGACAACGAGGTCACCACGACCGATGGGCTCGTCGACTCGCTCAGTGTCACCGAGCTGATCGAGATCTCGACGATGACGATCGCGCTCGAGAGCCAGCCGAACGAGGAGATCGCCGTCGAAGCGCTCGACCGTTTCGGCTTCCACCTCGTCGAGTACGCGACCGCTCTGTGGCTCGCCGACTACGACAGCCAGCTCGAAACGCTCGACGCCCGCGAGGTGGAGCTCAGGGAGACGATCGCTGTCCTGACCGCGGAGCTCGATGTGCTGTCGGAGGAGCTGACCGAGGACGAGCAACGGGCCGGGGTCTCTCCCGATCTCATCAAGACCGCCGAACGCACCGTCGCCCTGGAATCGCTCGCCATCGTGATCTCCGACGCCGCTGCCCTGCGCTCGCTGTCGGCCGACGAGAAGGTCCCCCTTCGAGTCTCCAGTCCTCCTGCGGTCTTCGCCGATCCGATGCCGGCCCAGCCCCTCGGGTTCCGGTCGCGCCTGATCCTGGCGACGATCCTCGGCGCTCTGCTCGGCATCGGGCTCACGTTCGCTCTCCACCGTTTCGACACCAGGCTGTTCAACCGGAAGGACACCGAGACCGCCTTCGACATGCCGGTCTTGGCCGAGGTGCCGAAGGTCCGCTGGTGGCGGCGTCGGGGATTCCAGCTCATCACCGCGGCCGACCCCGGCGCTCGGGCGTCGGAGGCTTACCGCTTGTTGCGCTCGAGCATCGCCCGCCTGCACCGCCTGCGGCTCGCCGTACCGGACGATGCCTCGGACGACAAGGGGACCGTCATCTTGGTCGCGTCCGCCTCCGACGGTGTCGGGAAGTCCAGCACCGCAGCCAACCTCGCCGTGGCCGCAGTCGACGCAGGTCAGAAGGCGCTCGTTGTTGGCGCCGATCTCCGCCAGCCGACGATTCACCGATTCTTCGATGTCACGAGCGTGCTCGGGCTCACCGATTGCGTCGATGAGCTGGAGGCGAAGGGGATCGATCAGGTCGACCTCGACCGCTATCTCGTGTCCACGTCCGTCGGGGGCGTCACGCTGCTCGGCAGTGGCCATCAGGTGCCGAACCCGGGCGAGCGGTTGGCCGCGGCACGGCCCGTGATCGAGCGGCTCCGGGAGCGCTTCGACGTGGTGATCATCGATTCGCCGCCGATGCTCGTCGGGAACGACGTGAACGAGATCGTTCCTTACGTCGATCTGATGGTGCTCGTCGCCAGAGTCGGCACCACCACCATCGAGGAGGCCCAGTGGAGCAGGGAGACGGCTGAGCGGATCCAAGCGCCGGTGTGCGGTGTTGCGCTGGTCGGCTCCACCAGCGGTATCCAACAGCGCGGCGTGTACAGGCGCACTTCGCTCCGGCGCCTCCTGTCGAAGAGCTCGCTCCTGCGTCAGTTCGTGCGCACCGACCGGTCAAACGAGGCTGCCTCCGACGAGCCAGTGCAGATAGGCGGCGACGACGTGGCCGTCGAGCCGCAGCCGACTCCTGCCGACTCGGTCGACGAGACCCCTACCGTCGACGAGCAGGAAAAGGTGGCGGATTTGGCGACGCCCTCGGCCGACGGTGCGGCCGGGTCCTCGCTAGACGGAGCGGTGCAGGTCGACGTCGATCCGACCAGCCCGCTATCGCTCCGGCCCGCTTCAACCGCTGCCGAGACCGAGCCTGCAGCAGCGGCCGAGGTGCCGGCAGCCACCGCGAACGCCGGATCCGAGTCCGACGAGGCCAAGGAGACCTCGGTCGTTGCCGCCGTGCCGGACATCAGCGACATCCTGAGCGATGAGCCCTTCGACTCCACGACCGCGTCGACCGCCTCGACCGCCTCGACCGGGTCCGACACCGACGGCGACCACGCCGCCAGCGCGGCCGCGGCCACCGAGCTCGTAGCGACGTCGTTGCCGGAGGCCGTGCAGCAGGATCCCGTCGATCTCGATCTCTTCGACGAGGACGAAACCGAAGACGGCCTGACGAGCGCGCTCTGGCGATCCGATCGCACAAACGGCACCAGCGGTGCAGCACACGGCTGACAGCCCGGCGGCGATCTCGATGTCGATGTCGTGGCCCCGGCCTGGACCTCGACCGTGACCGAGCTAAGGGTCGCCAGGGGCCGGCCTGAGCTGGTCTCACCGGCCGCTGGCGACGGCTCGACCTTCCCAGTCGCCGGACGCCGTCGGCCTTGGTTACCGCCCATTCCCCGCCCCGAGGATCGGGCCGACCCTGCTCGGAACCTCCGGATCGTCGTCTGGCTGGTTCTGATCCAGCTCTACCTGCTGTTCTTCGCGTGGTACACGGCGAACGAGACCTATGAGCTCTGGGGCGGTTTCCTGCTCGCCCCGATCTTGTTCCTGATCACCGCTCCCTTCCTGCGCCGAGGTCTCGAGAAAGTCGAGAGCGATCCGGTGATACGGCGACTCGTCATTCTCGGGCTGGCGGCCAAGCTGGCTGCAGCGTTCGCACGGTACTATGCAGGAGAGTTCCTGATCGGTCACGCCGACGCCGTCGTGTACAGCGTCATCGGGACCGATGTCGCCACCGAGTTCCGCTCCTTCATCTTCGACGGGCCGATCCTGGAACAGTTCACCTCGACCGGTGGACCCGGGACGATCTTCATCCGGGTGTTCACCGCCGTGATCTACACGTTCGTGACGCCGTCGATCACAGCCGGTTACGTGATCTATTCGTTCATGTCGTTCTGGGGGCTCTACTTCTTCTATCGGGCCTTCAGCATCGCCATGCCCGACGGGCTCCGACGCCGGTACGTGCTGCTGCTGTTCTTCCTCCCCTCGATGGTCTTCTGGCCCTCGAGTATCGGGAAGGAGGCATGGATGACGATGGCGATCGGGCTCGGCGCCTACGGGCTTGCTCGGCTCATCGTGTACCGGCGGTTCGGGTACGTGACCATCGGGATCGCCTGCTTGCTCATGGCGGTCGTGCGGCCCCACGTTGCCGCCATCTACGTAGTCGGCCTCGCGTCCGCTGTGATCCTTCGCCGAACGAAGGGCGAGTCGAGCGGCGCGGCGAAGAGGATCGTGGCGCTCCTCGTGATGGCTGCGCTGGCTGGCATCCTGCTGAACCGGTTGCAGTCCTTCTTCGATCTCGAAGAGGGGCTCAACATCGGTCAAGCGCTCGAGGAGACGACGGAGCGGTCTGGCACCGGTGGGTCCGAGTTCACCCCGGTCGACCCAGCCTCCCCGGTCGGGCTGCTCTTGGCGATTGTCACTGTGCTGTTCCGGCCGTTCCTGTTCGAGGTTCGGAACCTGGCCGCCATGTTCACGGCGCTGGAGGGAACGTTCCTCATCGGGTTGTTCGTGTGGAACGCGGCTCGGCTGCTCCGGCTGCCAGCTGCGATCATCAAGCGCCCCTACGTCGGCTTCGCGGTGCTGTACACCGTCGCCTTCGCCTTTGCGTTCGCGGCGATAGCGAACTTCGGGATCTTGGCTCGGCAACGGACGCAAGTCTTCCCGATCGCCGTCGTCATGCTCTCGATCCCGATCGAACCGGTGGTCCAGACGAGGCACGGTCTGCAACGAGCCGGACGGCGGGACCAACGAAGATCGATCGGCTCAGACCTATCCGTCGGCTCCGACACATCGGTCGGCCCGGACTACCGGGCGAGCGTCTCTCAGGGCGTCGAGCTCGAACCGACAGGCGCGGAGGGCGCCTCTACCGAATAGCCGAACCGACCAAGAAAGGGACGGGGCAGTCCGGTGGCGAGGCGGCGCTCCCATACCGACAGCTCGGTGGTCCACCGTTGATCGTCGACGATCTCGACCGCCCCGGTCGTGAAGCGGGATCGGTTGCCCCACACCGTGTGAGTGGGTTGCAGGTGAACGGTGCTCCCGTCGACGATTGCGTCGAGGTCGGCGTCGGGCATGAAGAGCGCCAGCGCCCGCTCGATCTCCGGCCTCGGATTGGCCGTGAACGCCTCGTAGTTCACCCTCACGCCTTGCTCGTTGGCGAGAGACTCAGCTGCGAGATTCAAGCCCACCCAGCGGGCCGAATCGGCCAGCAATGACCTGACTCGGAGCAGCGCACCTCGTTCGGCTCGTGAGCGCCGAGTCCGCGAGGCTGCCATACCCCGTGGGTCCCGGATGAGGTGGAGGAACCGCACGTCGAGTGACGGGACGGAGGGAAGCATCGCGCCGTAGCCCACCTTCTTCGATGAGTCGACGATGACCTGCCCGTCGCAGAGCTCGGAGATGACTTGGTAGAGCCGCTCGACCGTCTCTCGGTACCCGCGATCGGCGGCCACGAGCTTCTGATGGGCGAAGCCGCGCAGCCCCTCCGCCCCGAGTTGGATCTCATGCATCTGGTCCCGACCGGGAAAGCCGGGGGTCGACTCGACCCGCTGGAGGACTTCCGACCAGAACGGGCAGTCGGTCAACTCGACTCCGCAGCCGCAGGTCGTGCTCGGCCGTCCGACGAGACGGAACCAGAGTTGATTCAGCTCGCCAACGTGAACGAACCCTTCGGCTTGGCCGATGACGTTGCCGACGAGAGTCGAACCGCTCCGAGGCGTGCTCGTGATGTACAGCACCCGGACCGACGGCATTCGGGTGACGGTATCGACGCCAACATGACCTGACAACCGGGCCGGAGGAGGGTAATCCGGCCCGGTTGTCAGCGGCGCAGGCCCGCTCCGGTCAGCCGCTCACGAGTGGAAGGCCGCTATCGACGACGCCTGCCCATTCGCACCGATGCTGAAGGCATCCGAACCGTTCTGGACCCGGATCTGCGACCCAGCGACCATCGAGGTGATCCGGAAGTCTTCGGGCTGCAGGCCGCAGTCCACGAAGTCGAGCTTGGCGGGGTTGCCGTTGCCGTCGCCCACGTTCCTGATCTCGACGTGGCTGAAGCTGCAGTTGTGGAACAAGACTGGCCGGCTCGAGGGTACGCCCTGCTTCCGGACGACGAGCGGCCCGTTCGTTTGCAGGTTCTCGTAGACCATCGTGTAGCCGTCGGTCCGCTGCACATTCCTGTTGTTGTGCGCACCGGCGTGCTGTTCCAGTGCTATCTCACCGTTGGAGTACAGGAAGGTGTCGAAGTACTGGAACGCACTCACATACGCGCCCTGGCTGATGCCTGCATCGCCGTTGTGGTAGGCGACGAATTTGTTGACGATGTGCTCGTTGTTGAGGTTCTGCCAGGTGAAGATGCCGTTCTGTACGTTGTTGTGGGCGATGTTGTTGTCGAACGTCCACATGTTGTTCACGTTGGTCTGTTCGAGCCAGCCGAACCCACTCGTCTGGATCCGGCCTTCAACCCCGATCGCCACCGAGTTGGTGAGCGAGAGGTTGGTGCCGGTGGCCAGGGTGAAGCCGGCCATGCGGTAGCCACCGCTGCCGCCGGTCTGAACGCCAGCTACAACCATTCGGTCGAGGACGATGCTGTCGCTGTCGTGGGTGAAGTTGCTGTTTCTCGAAGGGCCATTGCGGGGAGTTGGCGGATCCCACCAGACCGGGTTCTCCCACCCGTCATAGGCCACGCTGTCCCGAATGGTGATGCCGTTCGATGCGTGGGGCACGTAGGCCGAGTTGCCGGAGTTGCGCACGACGACGCCCTCCACCAGCGAGCCTCGGGATCCGTCGCCGTTGTGGTGGAAGTGCAGCGAGTAGCGGCCCGTGACACCGTCGGTGCCGCCGCTGCCCTCGGAGACACGGGGACCGAGGTGTCGCAGCTGGGCGTACCTGATGCTCTGCGGCGACGTCGACATCACGAGGATATGGGCCCGACCATTGGCGGTGGGACTGGCCGTGTTCTGGCCGGTGCCCTCGATCTGGACGTTCCGGGTGAGGTTCAGGACCTCAGCGTTCCAGGTGCCGTTCACGGTCGGATGGGCGTAGCTCAGTGGCGAGCTCAAGCCGACCGTGTTCCCGCTGATGCTGGTGATCGTGGCCTCGTCGAACTGCTCGTGGCTGTTACGCTCGCTAGCAGGCGCCGTCGGGGCGATGACGATCTCGTCACC
>JAOTYQ010000392.1 GCA_029861725.1 Acidimicrobiia bacterium
GCGGGTGGTGACGTGGCCCCACCCGCGGCTGTACCGGTCGGCGATATACGCCATCATCTCCAGCTGCGCGGGGGTCAACGAGCCGTAGGGCACCCTGACCCGGACCATTTGGTTGGTGCCGCCCTGGCGCTGGCCGTAGATCCCGTTCGTCAGCCGGATGACCCGGAAGACCTCTTCGGCTATCTCCCCTGCCAGGTACTCGGCGAGCTGTTGGCCGAACTTGGCGATGTCGGCAACCTGGGCCGGATCCCATTGGTCGCGGGGGAGGACGGGGATCCCGTGGTCGGAACGGGCATCGACGGGGCGGTCGGTGAGCACGGTCATGGTGTGAGTCCTTCTCCAGCGTCTGGGCCGATCGCCACCAGCTCGGGGGCGTCGTGCAGTACGTCTCGGGCGGCGACGTCCCCGATGATGATCGTGGACGGGTTGCGAACCGGTTCGTGTCCGAGCGCTTCGAGGGTGGTGCGCACGATCCGCTCGTCACCGCAGGTCGCAGCGGTGACGATGGCGACGGGGGTGGCAGCAGACAACCCGCAGGCGATCAGCCGCTGGCCGATCGAGCGGGCGCGAGCTGCGCCCATCAACACGACGAGCGTGGTGCCGGCGGCGGCCAACGCGTCCCAGTCGAGTTGTCGATCGTTCGCCGCGTCTTGGTGAGCAGTCACGATCGTTACACCACTGGCGATGCCACGCATGGTGACGGGGATGCCTGCGGCTGCAGGTGCTGCGATGCTCGAACTGATGCCGGGCACGACCTCGACCTCGAGTCCGCAGGCGCGCAGGTGCTCGGCCTCTTCGCCACCCCGACCGAACACGAACGGATCGCCGCCCTTCAAGCGGACGACGGTCTCGAATCGGCGACCTCGGTCGACGAGGATGGCATTGATCTCAGCCTGGCTGTTGCGCCTGGACCCGGGGGTCTTGCCAACGTCGACGAGCTCAGCCCACGGCGCGGCCGAGGCGAGGATACGTCGGTCGACGAGCCGATCGTGCACGATCACATCGGCCCGTGCCAGCAGGGACTCAGCCCGCAGCGTGAGCAGATCGGGGTCTCCCGGACCCGCTCCGACGAGGTGCACGGTCATGGTGTGACTCCTTGGAGGCCGAGCGTGGCCCGCACGCGCTGACGGGCCGCGTCGAGCTGTCCGTCAGCCAGGAGCTCGATCAGGTAGTCGTCGATGACGTCGTCCCAGCCCGGCAGCTCCGACGTGCCAAGCGCATTGCGGGCTTCGTCCCTGACGTCGCTCAGCAGGTCGAGGAGCTGCCCGTGGACGTCGGTGAAGATCGCCTCGAGACGACGGCGGGCCCAGCGGGCCAGTGCCGGGCTGCGCCCGTTGGTGGAGATGGCGATCTGCAGGTCGCGCCGCGTGACGACCGAGGGCAGGATGAACGAGCAGTTCGCCGGATCGTCGGCAGAGTTCACCAACACGTTGGCTGCGTCGCCGTCGCGGGCGACCTGAGCGTTCACCACAGGATCGTCGGTGGCCGTGATGGCGATGCGATACGACGCGACCTCGCCCCGACAGTACTCGCGCTGGTGCCATCGGACGTCCGGGTTCCGGGCGATCTCCGCGACCGCAGTCGGAGCGACCACGGTGACGACAGCGCCAGCCCGGACGAGTCCCTCTGCCTTGCGGGCCCCGACCGGACCGCCTCCCACGACCAGCACACGACGGCCGCGCAGGTCGAGGTTGACCGGGTAGGGCGAGTGGAAGATCGGCGCACTCACCGGTGCAGGCCACATTCGGTCTTGCCGCTGTCGGCCCACCGGCCGGCGCGACCCTCGGTCGAGGGTTCGGTGCACGGCCAGCAGCCAATCGACCCGTAGCCATCAAGATGCAGGGCGTTGACGAGCACGTCGTGTGCCTCGACGTAGGCGTCGTGCTCTACGTCGGTCATCGCTGCCAGCGGGTTGATCTTGACGAGCCCGCGCCGATCGATCGACACGATCGGGGCGTCGGCCCGGCTCGGATGATCCGCACGGCGGAGGCCACCGAGCCAGGCGTCGGCCCGGCCGGCCAGGTAGCGGTCGAGCGGTGCGACCTTGCGGACCTTGCAGCACGCCTCGATACCCAACTCCCACAGGTCGATCGCCGTTGGCTCCGGTCGCAGGACCGTCAGGTTGAGCCGGTACCGCTCCATCGCCCGCCGAACGGTAGTGAGGGTCTCGGCGAAGTGAAGGCCCGTGTCGAGGAAGACCACTTCGATGTCGGGATCCACTCTGGTGGCGATGTCGATCAGGGTCGTGTCGGCGAACGACGCGGTCAAGACCAACCGCTGGCCGAACCGCTGGCACGCCCACGCCACGATCTCGGCGGGCGTTGCGGAGGTCAGTTCGTGATCGGCCCGGGCGACGGCATCCGGGCCGAGCGCCGCCCGGCGACGCAGCTCGACAGGATGCAGGAAGGCGGGGGAAGGAGTCATGTGAGGCGTAAATCCGATAGAACTGGTCGGGTTTCGGTTGCGAACGTACTCCCGGTCGCCAAACAAATCAAGATAAATCTGATCGACTTTGTCGGGATTTATCGATGGGGCTGCATCGACCCCAACGTGTTGAGCCAGGAGTTGCGCCTGGGACCTAGGGCTCTGCTGCTCCGACCCGAGATACATGACGCTCGGAAGTCATGCGATGCGGGTCGGGCAGGCGGACGTTGCGGGTGCTGGTCGGTGTGGTCGGGCTGGCGATCGGGTACCTCGCAATGGTCCGTCCTCGGTTGCTGCGGTGGGGGGCGACCGACGCCGAAGTCGATCGTCCGTTTCCTGGCGCCGACATCATCCCCGGCGCCATCCGTAGCGCGACGATGGCGACCACGATCGAGGCTCCACCGAGGGTGGTGTGGCCATGGCTCGTCCAGATGGGCCACGACCGGGCCGGCTGGTACAGCTGGGACCGACTCGACAACTTCGGGCGCGGCAGCGCCGATCGCGTTCATCCCGAGTGGCAGGAGCTCTCCACGGGCGATCGGATGACCGCCAAGCCAGACGGCAGTCAATGGTGGGACGTGGTGGCGCTGGAGCCGGAGCAGTTCTTGTGTCTCCGGATGTCACTCGACCTGCAGGGGCGTCCGTTCGACCCGGCCGGGGCCCGACCCCGGTGGTTCACGGACTCGACGTGGGGATTCCACCTGGTGCCGATACCGGGCGACCGGACCCGACTCGTGGTCAGTGGCTATTGGCTGCTCCGGCCAGCGTGGCTCCAGCCGATCCTGAGCGCCGTCGTGCTGGAACCGTCCCACTGGGTCATGCAGACCCGCCAGTTCACGGTCCTCGAGCGCCACATCGAGGGTCGATGAGGCCGACTGCCAATCCGACGAGGGCATCGTCGCTGGTTCGTTGGCTCGGCGCGGTCGGTGGCTCGGCGGTTCGGTGCGGCCGGTTCTACGCTGATCCCACGAGTCTCGAGCTCGCCACCCTGTCCGATCTCGTGGCGCGTCAGTGCTGACCGGTCAGGGTCGGGAGCAGGGCCCGAGCTACCTCTGCTGGTCGCTCTTCGTGTGAGAACAGGCCGGCGCCTTCGATGGTTTCGAGTCTGGCATCGGGGAACGTGTCGACCATCGCCCTGGCCTTGTCGATGGGGAAGAAGGGATCTTGGTCGCCCCAGACGAGTTGGACCGGTACGTCGATCCGCCGGTGGATGTCTGGGAGCTCGGTGACGAGTTCCATGTCGAAGCTTCGGAGGAGTTTGACTGCGGCATCGCGGCGGGCCGGGATCTCGTGGAGCGGTCGGAGGAAGAACTCATCGAACTCGCCGTCGAGCAGAGACGAATCGGCGAAAGCGTCGCCGAGCACCAGGCCGATGCGTCGGATTCGAGGTTTCCCGGCGACCCAGCCAAGCCCCGCACTGAGGCCGGGAAGGTGCCGAGCAGCAATGAACGCCTTGAACCGCCAACCGGTCTCGGGCGGTTCTGTGTTGATCAAGCCCATGGCGCGAAGTCGCGAATCGCCGGCCATGGCGTGGCGGGCGATCAAGCCCCCGCTGTCGTGGCCCACGACGGCAACCCGGTCGAGCTCGAGGAGGTCGACCACCCGCTGGACGGTGGTGATGTGCTGTCGAATGGTCAAGGGCGTGTCGGCGTCGAATCGGCTGGAACCGGCGGAGGGAAAGTCGATGAGATGACAGGTCACGTGATCTACCAGGTGGGGAAGGAGTGTGCGGAAGGTGGCTCCGCTGACAGGCCAGCCGTGAACGAAGAGCACATCGGGGCCGGTGCCGACGCGGCGGTAGGCGGCTTCTCCGGCTCCTACGTCGAGGAACTGGTCGGGCTCGCGCCGAAACACATCGGCGGCCTCGGAAGCGGTCATGGTTGGCATGGGGTCCTCCAAGTCGGGGCCGGTGGTTCGAGTCGCTCGATGATCACCACCGGCCCGGATGCCGTCGCACAATGGTCGAGAGGTTCGACCACGACGTTCGGCGTCGGTGTTACGTCGGTCAATCTTTGCTCCCCATCGTCCTCGGGTTGTAGCGACTACTGCGAACCCTAGTCGCAGTGACCACTACAATCAACACCGATGGGACGCGAGCACCAAGGCAGGGGTGCTCGGAGGCGCATTGTGACCCCCAGGCGAGGAAGGAGGAGCTAGAAGGCTTCGACTACGTGGACAAGTCCAGCATCGCCCCAATCGTCGACAGGGTGAGAGAGCTCCAGTCGACGTCGTCCACCTGGTAGCACCGCTGCGGGTATCACGAAACGACGCACCACCGTCCTGGCCCTCACCGCCAGATCGGCGGCGTGGATCAGCGAGGTGTCGCCGGCGCGACGACAATGGAGTTCATGGCCGTCCCAACGCTTGTCGTCGTCACCGGACCAGCGGGCTCTGGCAAGACCTCGCTTGCGCACCAACTGGCGTTGGCCATCGGCTGTCCCGCCATCTGCCGTGACGAGATCAAGGAGGGCATGGCCTTCGGCGACGACTCGTTCGCGCCGAGCGTTGGTGACACGCTCACCAAGCGGACCTTGCCGGTGTTCTTCGACACTCTTCGCCTCCTGCTCGATTCAGGCGTGTCCACCGTCGCCGAAGCCGCCTTCCAACATCACGTCTGGGCTCCGAACCTCCGGCCCCTGATGGACCTTGCCGCGGTCAGGGTCATCCGCTGCTGGACAGGCCCCAGCGTGGCTCGCGAGAGAGTGCGACACAGGGCCTCGACGCGGACAGCGCACGCCGACGCCTCGGTCCTCGACGACGCCGACTACTACGACACCTACCGCTGGCTGCAGCTCGAGGTACCCGGCACCGACGTCGATACGACTGCGGGCTACAGCCCGTCGATTCGCGACCTCGTGGAGTGGGTCACACGGCACAGAGCTGAGCACCCCTGACCGCCGGATCGGAGATGCCCGGTGTCAACAGGCACCACGGGTCGATCTGCGCCCCCTACAACCGAACTCCGAAGGTTGCTTCGCTCGGAGACACGGGGAGGTTCAGTGGGGGAACAAGACCTCGAGCACGCCGAAGGCGGTGACGAGCAGCCCGAAAATGGTGGCGGCCACGACGGTGACGCTTCGCTCGCCGGATGCGACGATCGCCATTGCGCCCAGGATGAACGCGCAGACGCCAGCCAGGTACGCACCAAGGAACGGCACTGTCAGCCAGAGGTTGTCGAAGAACTCCTCACCACCTCTCTGGCCAGCGGCAACCGTGAGAGCGAATACCGCCAGGAGAACAGCGAAGGCGGCAACCGCCAGGATCGACCATTGCCCGGCCTCAGTCGTCGGTCGCAGCACGTAACGAGTCTCCCGACACCAGAGCAGCGAGAGTAGGGGCCTACGTCATCTGGAAGCGACCGCCTGGGTGATCTGCCAGGCGCCGAAGAGGTTGGTGTCGAGGGCGTCCCGCACCGTCTGCAGCTCGGCGTCGATCGCCGTCTGCCACGTGTCGT
>JAOTYQ010000393.1 GCA_029861725.1 Acidimicrobiia bacterium
TGATTGGGGGGGGCGAGGCCCCGCCGTGCTGCTGATGGTTCGACGGGAGAGCGCCGCCGACGGCGAGGCCCGAACGGTGGTAGGTGGTGAGCTCGTCACGTGTTACTAGCGTTCTGGGCATGGCCGGGCCGTCGGTGCGCACCGCACCACCCAACTCCTACCTAGCGACCGCGGTCCACGGGTTGGAGTGGGTGGTGGCGGCAGAGGTCGCTCCGCTGGCATCGGACGCCGAATCGCTCGACCTGGCTCGACGGAAGGTCTTCTTCCATCACGAAGGGCCGCCCGGCGGACCCCTTGGGCTGCGCAGCGCCGACGATGTGTTCGTGCTCGTCGGCACGATCGACGACCTGGGCGGAACCCGTCGCGACCTCGAGGCGCTGCCGGGCGCGGTGTACCAGCTCGATTGGTTGTCGGCAGTACAGGCTGTCGGCCAGGGGCGAGAGATCCCGGCACCGTCGTCGTTCGATGTCGTCGCCAGCATCGATGGACGTCGCAGGTACAACCGCTTCGACGTCGAGGGCGCGATCGGGCGGTCGCTCGAGAAGCTGCTGGGGTGGAGGTTCCTCGAGCGAACAGCTGAGGGGCGGGTCGGGGGCACGTCGGATCTGACGGCTCGCGTCTTCCTCGAAGACGACTGCGCGCTCGTCGCCCTCCGACTGGCTGCCGTCCCCTTGCATCGGAGGGACTACAAGCGGTCGACGGGCCCGGCCACGCTCCATCCACCGGTAGCGGCCATGCTCGTGACGCTCGCCGGCCCCCCGCCCGGCCCGATGCTCGATCCGTTCTGCGGCGACGGCACGATCGCCATCGAGGCGAAGCTCCTCGATCGTTCGCTCGAGGTGATCGCCAGCGACATCGACGCTCGCCGAGTCGGCCATACGAGAGCGAACGCGAGCGAGGCTGGCGTCGAGATCGCCGTGGTGCGGCGGGATGTCGCCCACCTCCGGCCCGAGGACGTGCCGCCGCTCGGGTCGATCGTCACCAACCCGCCGTGGGACCGGACCGTGACCGGAACCGGTGACCTCGATCGGTCGCTGGCCGCCTTCTGGGACTCGGCCTCCGGTTTGCTGGCGCCCCGGGGCCTGCTGTGCGTCATCGCCGACACTCAGCTGGGAGTCCCCGAGGAGCTGACCCGGCGAGGGTGGACGATCGGGCTGCTCCAGCGACTTCGCTTGTCCGGCCGGATCGTCGCGGTCACGATCGCCGGTCGGTCGGGGGCGACGCCGGAGCTTGCCGGGCCTCTCGCCCAGTGGCGGCAACGGGCAGTGCGGGCAGGCGTCGTCGACGAGCAGGGCTTCTAGGCTCTGCTTGGAGGGACCCGGAGCAGGGATGTCACTAGGGCAGGGCATGCTGGTGGGGGAGGCTGCACACGACATGACCAATCGAGATCGATGACCATTCAATCCGACCAGCTCATCAGCCTCGGCTACGGGCGATTCGTGCGATCCGACGAGGTCGTCGCCATCGAGCCGATCATCGAGGAACGCGGTCCGGGACGTCGGACCCTCGTCTGGGTCCGAGGGCTGCCCGAGCCACTGACCGCCTCCCGGTCCGAGAAGGCCATCACCGACGACTTGCTGACCCGGGCCGACGATGCCGCCCACCTCCACGAGATGCGAGGCGCGCTGCGGAGCATCTCGCATCGCCTCGGCGAGGTCCCAGCTGTGCTGCGGCGAATCGTCAGGGAGGAATCTGGGGTGGATGTCGAGGAGCTGGCCCGCGAAGCCTCCCGGGTTGCTGGCTGAGGGGCTCAGCCGGGCGGGGACTGCCGGTTTCAGGAATCCAATATGGCGTCGACCTGGTCGCGGTCGAGGCCACAGACCTCCTCGGCGATCGGACGGAGGTCGTCGCGGATCTCCTGCGGTGGCGTGTCGGCCTCGAGGGCGGCAAGGGCCTCCTCGGTCGGGAGTGTGCCGAGGTAGCGGAACGTCTCGCCGATCACGCAGGCAACGTCCTCGGTGTCGGTCCCGGGAGGAGCGACCGTATCCGACGCCAGGACCTGCCCCAGCTCGTCGGGGGCACAGCCGAAGATCGCCAGCGTGGCCTCGGCCACCTCCTCCTCTGAAGCCGTGGGGGCGAGGTCGAGGTCGATGCCACGGCTCTCGACGCAGGCGACGATCTCGTCGGTCGGCTCGACCCCGGCCTGAGCGAGCACGGCCGTGATGAGCAGTCCGGGTACCTGCGCGCCTCCGGCCGGGTCGTCGTCCATCGCCTCGTCGCCGGCCGTTGGTGGGTCCTCGCCGGTTTCGCCTCCCGCCGGGTCGTCGCCGGATCCGTCGGCCGGGTCGTTCCCCATCGCCTCCTCGCCGCCCGCTTCGTCGTTGGACCCATCCGCTGGGCTGGCGGCCTCACCTGCCGACGGTGCCGTCGTCTCCGATGACGGGCTGGATTCGGACGACGAGTCGCTCGACCCTTGCCCGGCGTCGGTCGTCTCGTCGGCGGTGTCCGAGGCACACGCCCCGACGACCACGGCGAGGGCGAGAAGGGGAACGGCGATCTTCACAGGTCAGCTCTTTCGCTTCGTGAGGCGTGGGCCCGGTCGGCACACGAGCCGACCATGCTAGTCGTGCCCCGCTCCCGGCCGGAGGAGGAGACTGCCGGCTGGGCACATCGATGGATCGCCGACGCCCCGATTCGCTTGATGGCAGCGGCGCCCGACGTGGCGACGACCGCCTCGTGATCGCGGCCGCCTCGCGGTCAGGCCAGCCCGGCTCGGCGTTCGGCCTCGATCGCGGCCGGGTCCCGATCGGCCGGGTCGCCGAACCCGCCGCCGCCCGGGAACTCCATCACCAACCGATCACCGGCCGGGATGTCGCTGCGGCCCAGGGGCTTCACCGGATCACCGGACGCGAGGCGGAGACGGCCCACCGCCCCGGGATGGCCGCCGTCGCGACCTCGCGGCGGGTTGACCGTCCGCTCGTAGGTGGCGCTGATCGTGAACGACCGACCCTCCCGGTTGCCGAGCTCCACCAGTTGCCCGTGACCGCCGCGGTACCTGCCGTCTCCACCGGAGCCCGGACGGAGCTCCTTGCGCCAGAACACGATCGGGCTGATCGCTTCGTTGATCTCTACCGGCATGTTCCGCACCCCGCTCGGAAACGCCGTGGCCGACAGCCCGTCGGCGTAGGGTCGAGCCCCGGCCCCACCGGAGTGGAAGCTCATCACGATGTAGCGCTCGCCGTTCTCCCATGTACCGCCGAGGAGGATGTTCCACAGCGCCGAGGTTCCCTCCGCCGGCACCCGGTCGGGCAGGATCTGGGCCAACGCCCCGAACACCGTGTCGGGCAGCATCTGACCGACGACGTGGCGGACCTGCACCGGCGCGGGGTGAGGGGCGTTCAGGATCGAGCCCTCCGGCGCGGTGACCCGGACCACGCCGAGCGAGCCGGTGTTGTTCGGCACGTCGGGCCCGATGATGCACCGGACCCCGAACGAGGTGTAGGCGATCGTGTAGGCCAGCGGAACGTTGATCCCCCACGTCGACTGGGGGCTCGTTCCGGTGAAGTCCACGTCGATCCCGGTGGGACCGACCGTCATCGCGCACACGAGCTCGATCGGCTCCTCCACACCGTCGATCGTCATCGAGTTTCGCCAGGTGCCATGGGGCAGATCGGCGATCAGCTGGAGCATCGCCTCCTCCGACCGTTCGATGATGTGATCGGCCAGCTCGTCAAGCGTGCCCAGGTCGAACTCGTCCATCATGTGGACGAGGCGCGTCGCCCCACGTTCGTTGCAGGCGACCAGGGAGTGGACGTCGCCGTCGACCATGTCGGGCGAGCGGCTGTTGGCCCGCATGATCTTCAGCAGCGTCGGGTCGATCGTGCCGTCCGACCCGAGCTTGATGAGCGGTAGGTAGAGGCCTTCGTGGAACACCTCGCGGCCCTCCATCGAGAACCCGACGCCGCCGACGTCGACGACGTGGCTGGTGCAGGCGAACAGCGCCAACACGCCGTCGTCGGGCCGATCCGGGTGGAAGACCGGGGTGACGACCACGAAGTCGTAGAGGTGCCCGGTGCCCTTCCACGGGTCGTTGGTCAGGTACACATCGCCAGGTGCCATCTCGGTGATCGGAAACTCGTCGAGGAAGTGGAGGACTGACGCCGCCATCGAGTTGACGTGGCCCGGGGTACCGGTCACCGACTGGGCCAGCATCCGACCCCGAGCATCGAAGACCCCGGCCGACAGGTCGCCGGCCTCCCGGGTGGAGGTCGAGAACGACGCCCGGACCAGCACTTGGGCTTGCTCCTCGACGATCGCAATGAGCCGGTTCCACATGACCTGCTGGTCGATCAACCTCTTGCCGGTCATGACCTACCCTCCGCTGACGTGTCGGTTCTCGTCCCGGTCCTCGTCAGGACGAGGTGGTGGCGACCGTCGACCGCCAGGCCGAACCCTGGGGCGACGACGGTGGTCGTCTGGTCCTCGGTGATCAGCGCCGGACCCTCGAGGTGATGCCCGGGCCGCAGGGCGGCCCGCCGGACCAGAGCGACGTCTTGCCATCCAACGGTCGGGTCGAGCACCCGGTGCCGTGCGGCCGGCGCGTGCTCGCTCCGCTCGGGAGCGGTCACCTCCTCGGGCTCGTCGACGATCGTCGACACCCGCAGCCGCCAGGTGAGCACCTCGGCCATCATCCCGGGGATCACCCTGGTATACAGCGAGCGGTACGTCCGATCGAAGGATGCGAGCAGGCCGGTGACCGCATCCGGCCCGAACCGCTCGACGTCGAGCGGCACGTCGATCTCGTGGCCCTGGCCCCGGTATCGCATCGAGGCATGGAGGGTCTCGGTCACCGGCACGTCGCCGGCGGCGGCCTCCACCACCATCCGGGCCTCGGCCCGGAGCTCGTCGAGCACCGCATTGACCGCTTCGTGGTCGAACGAGCTGGGGTCGTCGGGGTCGAGCCGCTGGTGGCTGGTGCGAACCAGCTCGTAGGAGATCGGGGCGAGCAGGAAGCCGATCGCCGACCCGACGCCGGCCCCGGGTGGGACGATCACCGTGTCGATCCCGAGCCGGTCGGCGAGCCGGCAGGCATGCAGCGGCGCCGCCCCGCCGAACGCCACCATCGCCCCGCCGCCGAGATCACGGCCCCGTTCGACGGCGTGCACCCGGGCCGCGTTGGCCATCTGCTCCGCCACGATCTCGCCGATACCGACGACGGCGGCGTCGAGCTCGACCGACAGCGGCCCGGCGACACCGTCGGCGACAGCGTCGCGGGCGGCGTCGCGGTCGAGTGCCATGTCCCCACCGGCGAACCAGCCGGCGTCGATCCGGCCGGCGAGCACGTCGGCGTCGGTCACCGTCGGTTCGGTGCCGCCCCGCCCATACGACGCCGGCCCCGGCTCGCTCCCCGCCGACTCCGGACCGACCGCGATTCGGCCCAGGCGGTCTACCGTGGCGATCGACCCGCCGCCGGCCCCGATCTCGACCAGGTCGATGACCGGCATCCGCAGCGGCAGCCCGCTGCCCTTGAGGAACCGATAGACCCGGGCCACCTCGAACTCGCGCGAGGTCGCCGGTTCCCCGTCGGTGAGGAGGCACAGCTTGGCGGTGGTACCACCCATGTCGAACGACAGCAGATCGGCGAGTCCGTGCTCGGCCGCCACCCGGGCCGCCAGGAGCGCCCCGCCGGCCGGGCCGCTCTCCACGAGCCCGACCGGTGAGCGGATCGCGGTCTCCAGCGTGCACAGCCCACCGTTGCTGAGCATCAGGAGGAGCGGGGCGCTGATGCCGAGCTTGCCTAGCCGGTCGTCGAGGTCGGTCAGATAAGCAGCCATCAGCGGTTGGATGTAGGCGTTGGCGCACGCCGTCGACAGTCGCTCGTACTCCCGGATCTCGGGGCACACCTCCGACGACAGCGTCACCGAC
>JAOTYQ010000024.1 GCA_029861725.1 Acidimicrobiia bacterium
GACCGATCAGAGCCTGGTAGAGCGCTTCGCGACGGACCCGAACGGCATCGAGGTGAGTCTTGTCTGCGGAAGGCATGAATGCTCCCCTTCGCTCTGTGCGGTCGCTGCCCGGCGCGACGTGATGTGACGCACCACACTAGTTCCTGACGCCGGTGCGTGCCCGTGGAACGCGCCCGAATCAGAGGAGGCCGAGGATGGAGCTGGCGATTTGCGTCGCATCGAAGGTCGACGACGTCGACTACGTCGTGCGAGCGGAGGAGCTCGGATACACCCATGCCTGGCTGGCAGACAGCCAGATGATCTGGAGCGATCCGTACGCCACGCTGGCCTTGGCTGCCGACCGCACGTCGACGATCAGGCTTGGCACCGGGGTCTCCGTGGCCGCGACACGACCTGCGCCGGTGACCGCCGCCTCGATCGCGACGATCAACCAGCTCGCTCCCGGCCGCACCTTCCTCGGGATCGGGACCGGCAACACGGCAATGCGGATCATGGGCCACAAGCCGATGCGGATCGCCGAGTTCGACGACTACCTGACGGCGTTGAGGCCCCTGCTGGCCGGTGAGGAGGTGGCCTTCTCGTGGCGGGGCCAGACGTCGCCGGTTCGTCACATCATGGCCAATGCCGGGTTCGTGAACTTCGCCGACCCCATCCCGCTCTACGTCTCGGGCTTCGGGCCACGCTCGATCGGCTTGGCTGGAAAGCACGGCGACGGTGCCGTGCTCGGCATCCCACCCGATCCGGAGGTCATGGGCAAGGTCTGGGAGTACCTCGACCGAGGGGCGGGAGACGCCGGTCGCACCATCGATCGGAGCGACTTCCTGACCGCCACACTGACGACGGCGGTCGTCCTCGAGGACGGAGAGGCGGTCGACTCCGAACGGGTCAAGCGGCTCTGCGGGGCCTTCGCCGTTGCCGCTCTCCACTACAGCTACGACCAGTGGCGCCAGTACGGGCGAGCGCCGACGCCCGCCCTCGCCGGCGTCTGGGACGCCTACACCGCCTTGCTCGAGGAGACCTCCGAAGATCGGCGCCACCTGCGGATCCACCAGGGTCACAACTGCTGGGTGGTGCCGGAGGAGGAGAGATTCATCACCAGTGAGCTGATCGAGGCCACGTGCCTGGTCGGAACGGCCGACGATCTCGTCGAACGACTCAGGGCCCTCGACCAGGCCGGCCTCGACCAGGTGATGATCCTCCCGCCGCTCGAGCCTCGCTACGAAGCCATCGAGGCGGTCGGCCTCCAGGTGCTGCCCCACCTCTGAGCGAAGCGGACCCGTCGGAGGCTGCTCACCCCGGGCCTCAGGCCGTGGTCAGGACCGCTCGCTTCGTGCTCCGGGCGTTGAACGCAGCGAGGAGACCCAGGCCGGCAACGACGGCACCGAACAGGAACGTTGCCGCGAACCGTCCGGACGACGCATCGTCGCCGAGGAAGACGTTCATGGTCTGGATGCCGCTCACGATGCCGATCATCGTCATCTGCTGGCTCATCCCGTTGGCAACGCCGACGTCACTGGCATCGACGGCGCCGACCACCATCGACGCCACGGCCGGCTGGGAGATGCCGGCTGAGACACCGCTGAGCACCAGACCGGTGATGATGACGACGAGCCCGAGGGTGCCGACCATCGACGATGCGGCGGTGAACGCCAGCATCGAGGCCACCATGCAGACCCCGCCGAACATGATCGGTCTTCGCTCGCCGAGCGCGCTGGCCAGGTACCCGCCGATCGGCGAGGCCAGGCTGAACGCGCCGGGCCTCGGGGCGAGGATGAGGGCGATCGCGCTCACCGAGTAGCCGTAGCGCCCGCCGAGCAGGGCCGGCGTCACCACGAAACCGCCCATATAGGCGAACTGCACCAGCGAGCTCGACAACATGGGCATCGTGAAGTTGCGGCGCTTGAAGTACTTCAGCTGCAACATCGGTTGCGGCGTTCGCCGCTCGACGGTGACGAAGGCGTAGATGCCGACGATGCTGGCGGCGATCAGCGCCAATGTCGTGAGGTCGGTGAGTGCCGCTCCCGCCCCGACGTCACCGATGTTCTGGCTGGCCCTGGTGAGCGCGAGCAGGCCGGCGAGCACCGAGCCGGCAAGCGTGGCGGCGCCGAGGTAGTCGATGGATACACCCGACTGCCTTGGCGTCGGTTGGATCATCCGCAACCCGACCAGCAGGGCCAGGAGCGAGATGGCAGCGAACGCGATGAAGATCCAACGCCACCCGACAACGTCGATCATCGGCCCGCCGACGACCAAGCCGATGGTGGGGGCGCCGGTCATGGCGAACTGGTACCAGCCCATCGCTGTCGCCCGACGGTCGGCGCCGTAGGCGTGCATCATCAACGCCATCCCGCTCGGCGTCACGAACGCCCCGGTGACGCCGAACAACACGCGGAACGTGATCATCGACGTGGCGTCCCAGGCGAGAGCCGACAGCGTCGTGGTGATCACACCGCCGGCCAGGCCTATCAGGAACATGCGGCGGTGCCCCTTGATGTCGCCGAGCTTGCCCGCGATCGGCGTGATGACGGCGACGGCGAGCATGAGCCCGGTGATCATCCAGGTCAGCGTGGCCCGCGACGATCCGAGGTCGGCCGCGATCTCGTCCAGCGAGACGGTCACGATCGTCATCAGCGAGCCGAAGGCCATGACGGCGAGCATCACGATCCCGAGCAGTTTGCGCTGGTAGCCCAGATCGAAGCCGTCGATCGTTTCCTCGACCTGCCTGGCGTCGACGTTGGTCACAGGACACGATGATAGGTAGTTTCAAGCTCTAAGTAAGAATTGCCGTCGAATGTCACAGGTCCGTCTGGCCTGGTAGGAGTACCGTGACGTCAACCACCTCGCGGGTGACCGCCCCGGCGACCACCCTGTCCCCTGGCATCGTGCTGGCGGCGGTGATCGTCTTCTGGGGCTTCGGTCCGCCGATCTCCAAGTTGATCACGGCGCCAGCGGTGGTGGCGGTCTTCTACCGCTTCTGGATTTCGGTGCCACTCCTGTACCTGCTGGCGGCCGCCCGGGGGAATCGGCTGCGGTGGTCAACGGCACGACAGGCCGCCCTGCCGGGTGTCGCCTTCGGGATCAACCTGGTCTTCGTGTTCCTCGCCCTCGGCTCGACCGCGGTCGCCGTGCTCAGTGTGGTCGTGACGCTGCAGCCCGGTTTCATCCTGCTGGTCGCCGGGCGCTACCTCGGTGAGCGACCCCGCTTGTGGCACGTTGGGTGGACTGGGGTGGGGATCGCGGCCACGTCGCTGGTCGTCCTCGGTGCCGGGACCGATGTCGATGCCAGCGCCGCCGGCGTGGTGTACGCCGTGGCATCGATGGTGAGTTTCACCGCGTACTTCATCCTGACCAAGCAGGCCCGGAGCTCGGACGCCGATCTCGATCCGGTGGAGTGGATGGCCGGCATCAGCCTGTTCGCCGCGCTGGCCGTCACACCGTGGACCATTCTGACCAGCAGCGGCGGCGACTACCGAGCGGTCGATGGGATCGACTGGCTGTGGATGGCCTTCATCGTCGTCGTGACCGGCATCGCGGGGCACGTCCTGATGGCTTGGACTCACCGCTACATCGATGCGTCGCGATCGTCGCTCTACCTACTCTCGATGAACATCGTCGCCATCGGTGCGGCCTGGTTCATCCACGACGAGCCATTGACCCCGATTCAGCTGCTCGGTGGGCTCGTCGTGTTCGGTGCGGTCGCCGCGGTGATCAGCCGCCCTCCCGACCGGACCCCGCACGACGAAGCCCTCGCTCAAGTCGACGGTGACGGTGCGGTCGAGACGGCCTCGGCATCCGCCGGCACGGCGTGGATCGCGAGGGCCGCCAGGAGCGAGCAGCAGGTCAGGCCGATGAACACGGCCTCGAAGCCGAGCGTCGAGTCACCGACGGTGCCGGCCACGAACGGCCCGGTCAAGAGGGCCACGCCGTAGATCAAGGTCAGCGCTCCGAGCGCGTTGGCGAACGCCCGATCCTTGAGGTGATCGCTGAGGTAGGCGGCGACGAGCACGGGGAACGTGAAGGAGGCGGCGCCGAAGAGCAGAGCGGCCACCGTCGCATAGGGCTCGCGTCCGGTCAGAACCAGAGCGGATGCCGTGCTCACCACCACCATGGCCCCGAACAGGACCGGACGCCGTCCGACGCGATCGGAGATCCGGCCGAAGCTGACCGCGCCGAAGACTGCAGCGAGACCGAACAACGAGTAGAGGTTGGCGACGTGGCTCCGGCTGAAGCCGACCTCCTCCAGCGCCGCCCCGAAGAAGGGCGTGAAGCTCGAGACGACGAGCCCGGAAAGAACGTAGCCGATCGTCAGGGCGAGCCAACCGGGAACGGCCCGGAGCCGCTCGAGGCTGATCCCGCCGGCGATCGACGCTGTGGCCGGAGCCCGCAACGCGACGATCATCGCCGCCAGGACGACGACGGCGAAGAGGGCGGCGCCGACCCAGGTCGGTCTCCAGATCCGGTCGTCGTCGGCGAGCGCACGGACCGCCCTCGTACCCTGGCTCGAAGCGATGATGCCGATCCCCATCGTCGAGGACAGCAGCCCCATGACCGTCCCCCGGCGGTTGGCGGCAACCGACGCCGTGGCGATCACCGGCGCCGTCATCCAGATCCCGGCGCTGCCGACACCGGCCAGCGCCTGACCGACAGCCAGGGAAGCGAAGTCGTCGGCTGCGGCGAGCACGACGAAGCCGATCCCGGCGGTCAGCAGGCCCACCCGCAGGATCCTGGCCAACTCGAAGCGGCCGCCGATCGAGGTGACGAGGGCGACCGCCGCCATGTAGGCGCCGAAGTTGATCGTCGTCAGGAGGCCCGACTGCTGGTGATTGGCCAGCAGCTCCTCCTCGATCGCTGGCAGTAGGATCGGATAGGTCGACCGGGCCAGCGCGTGCGACACCACGCCGCTGAGCGCGAGCAGCGCAACAGTCCGCGACACGAACTCAGCGGTAGGACGGTTGGTACCGGAGGAACCGTCCCGTCCCCACGCCGGTGTGGTCGCCGCTGCGGTAAGCGATCTGCCCGTTCACGACTACGAGCTCGATCCCGGCCGGCTCCTGCTTGGGGTCGTCGTAGGTCGCGGTGTCGGCGACGGTCTCGGCGTCGAAGAGCACGAGATCGGCAAACTGTCCCTCTGCGACCCGACCCCGGTCGGCGAAGCCGAACCGGTCGCACGACAGGCTGGTCATGCGCCGTACCGCGTCCTCGAGCGTGAGCACCCCTCGGTCCCGGACGTACCGAGAGAGCACCCGGGGAAAGGTCCCGAACAGCCTGGGGTGCGGGCGGCCCTCGAGGTCGGGGATCCCATCGGAGCCCACCATCATGAGCGGGTGAGCGAGGTTCGTCTCGATGTCGGCCTCGTCGATGATGAACTGGATGCAGATCGTGCGGTCGCCGTCGGGGGCGGTCAAGACCTGGCGGATCACGTCGACTGGCTGTACGCCCTGCTCGGCTGCGATGTCGGTGGCCATCCGGCCCTCGTAGGGCCGGAAGGCCGGGCACGATGCGAACCGGATGACCTCGGCGAGCTCCGGATCGAGGCGATCCAGGTTGAAGTACTGCGCCATCGGTCCGCTGCCGGCCGTGTACGGGTACACGTCGAGCGTGACGTCGGCACCGGCGGCGTTGGCTGCGTCGACCCGGGCCAGGGACTCCACCACCTTCCCCCAGTTGCGAGCGCCGGCCGCCTTGTGGTGCGAGATCTGGACTGCCGCCCCGGCCTGGCGACCGATCTCGATCGCCTCCTCTATCGCCTGCAGGAGGTGGTCGCCCTCGTTGCGGATGTGGGTTGCGTACAGCGCTCCGGCCTGCCCGGCCGCAGCGGCCAGCTCGACGACCTCGTCCGTCTCGCTGTACCGACCCGGCTCGTAGATGAGCCCGGTCGAGAACCCGCACGCACCCTGCTCGATGCCGGTGGCCACCGCCGCTCGCATCTCGGCGAGCTCGGTCGCGGTCGGGGCTCGGCGCTCGTCGCCCATCACCAGGCTCCGGACCGTGTTGTGGCCGATCAGGGCCATCGCGTTCACCGCCGGCCGGGCGGCTTCGAGCGCGGCGCCGAACCCGGCCAGATCCGACCAGTCGGGTGGTACCCCGATCAATCCGCTCGGATCTTTGGCTCCGACCTCGGCCGGTGCCGCGCTGAAGCCACAGTTGCCGATGACGACGCTCGTGCAGCCCTGGGCCAGCTTGAACTCCATCCCGGGATGCCGCAGCAGTGCGCCGTCGTCGTGGGTGTGCACGTCGACGAATCCGGGAGCGAGCGTCAGGCCTTCGCCGTCGATCGTCTCGGCCGCCGGACCGGCCGAACCGACCCCCGTGATCCGGTCGGCGGTGACGGCGACATCGCCCTCGATCGGCGCTGCGCCGGTGCCGTCGACGATACGGACGTTGCGAAGGGCGAGATCAGCGGTCACGCTCGGATCGTACTGAGGTTTGGCCCGGGGGCCGAACCGCGAGCGAGGTAAGCGATCAGTTGACCGACGACCACGGCGCCAATCGAGAAGACCAGCTGGGGGCCGACGGTGGCGTGACCGGACAGCGGGCTGTCTCCCCGACGGAAGACGGCCGGGTGGTTGACGTGCTGATCGTCGGTGGTGGGGCGGCAGGGGCGGTCGTGGCCGCACGGGCCAGCGAGCAGCCGAACCTCGACGTGGTCGTCGTCGAGGCCGGTCCCGACTATGCCGATCTCGACCGGCTCCCCGGCGATCTGGTCGACGGGCACGACAACTCCCTCGTCGACCACGACTGGGGCCTGCGCTATCACCCCGTGAGCGTCGAGCGGTCGGTGGCGTTCCCCCGAGGCCGGGTCACGGGCGGGTCCAGCGCGGTCAACACCACGATCGCCCTGCGGGGCGTTCCGGCCGACTACGATCACTGGGCAGCTCTCGGCAATCCGGAGTGGTCGTGGTCGAGCGTGCTGCCGGCGTTCCGCCGGCTCGAACGGGACCTCGACTACGGGGCCGAGGCCCACCACGGCGACGCCGGCCCGATCACGATCCGGCGGTGGACGGTCGACGAGCTCGTTCCGACCCAGGCCGCCTTCCTGGCCGCAGCCGAGGCGCTCGGTCATCCACGGTGCGACGATGTCAACCATCCTGAGGCCTCGGGCGTCGGGGTGATGGCGATGAACAAGCTCGGCCGGGTGCGCATCTCGACCGCGGTTGGCTATCTGGCCCCGGCCCGAGTGCGCGACAACCTGACGATCGTGCCCGGGTCGACCGCCGTTCGCGTCCTCGTCGACGACGGTCGTGCCACCGGGGTGGAGGTCGCGGGAGCCGACGGTCGGCGATCGACCATCCGGGCTCGCCTCGTAGTGGTCGCAACCGGCGCCGTACAGACTCCGGGGCTGCTCGTCAGATCAGGTATCGGCGACCCGGTCGAGCTCGCGGCGCTGGGCATCGACCGGGTGGCGTCCGTGCCGGGGGTGGGGGCCAACCTGAGCGACCATCCGGCGCTGTTGGTGGCGATGACCCCAACGGCCCCCGAGCTGGTCGATCCTGCTCTCCCGCTCGTGCAGACGATCACCCGCTACACCACGGAGGGAAGCGACCAGCCGCTCGACGTCAACATCGAGCTGATCACCCGGGTGCCCCGGCGCTACGGCGGCCGGGCGGTCGGGTTGGCGGCCAGTCTCGAATGGGTGGAGGGGCGGGGCCGGATCCGTCAGAGCGGTGCCGATCCGCACGCCAAGCCGGTGATCGAATCCGGCTTCGGTCGCGACGAGCGCGACCTCGACCGCAACGTTGCCGCCCTGGGCGATGCCCTGGCCCTGGCGGCTCGGCCCGAGTTGGCCGAGCTGATCGACGAGATCGTCTTCCCCGACCCCTACCGCCGATCGCCCGACCAGCTGCGAGAGCTCGCCCGGCGGGCGTCGGGCTCTGGGTACCACCCGTGCGGGACGGCCCGGATGGGGCCGGCAGACGATCCCGGCGCGGTGGTCGACCAGTACGGACGATGCCACGCGATCGACGGACTGGTGGTGGCCGACGCCTCGATCATGCCAACCATCCCCCGGGCCAACACCAACCTGACGTCGATCATGATCGGAGAGATGATCGGCGAGTGGATCAGGACCGAACCGGCTCGGTACGGTCTCTGAACCGACCCCTCGGGTGTCGTCTTCACCCGGACGCGAACAGGAGCGATCCCATGGCCCCTCTCACCGAACTCAGCCGATCGGTCGCCGGCAAGGTCGCGCTCGTCACCGGCGCCGCGTCGGGCATGGGCCGGGCCACGGCCCACCTCTTCGCCGACGAGGGAGCTCACGTCGCCGTCACCGACCTCGGCCAGGACCGGGTCGATGCGGTCGTCGACGAGATCACCGGCGCCGGCCTGTCCGGGGCCGGCTGGGTCATGGACGTCGCCGACGCCGCCCGGGTCGAGACCGTGGTCGGCGAGATCGTCGACCGATTCGGCGGGCTCGACATCGTCGTCAACAACGCCGGCATCTCCCGCTTCGCTCCGATCGACGACGCCGAGTACGAGGATCACTGGGCGATCAGCCTCGACGTCCTGCTCACCGCCCAGACCCGGGTGATCCGAGCCGCGCTCCCCCACCTCCGGGCGGCGGCCGATGGCGGCAGGATCGTCAACATCGCATCGACCGAAGGGTGGGGGGCAACCCGATTCGGCAGCCCCTATACCGCAGCCAAGCACGGGGTCATCGGTCTGACGAAGTCGTTGGCGGTCGAGCTGGGCCGGGAGAACATCACGGTCAACTGCATCTGCCCTGGACCGATCCGAACCGGTATGACCGCCGACATCCCCGATGCCGACAAAGAGGTATTCGCCAAGCGGCGGACGGCGGTCGGTCGGTACGGGATCCCCGAGGAGGTGGCGCATGGCACCCTCAACTTCTGCCTGCCCGCTTCCCGTTACATGACCGGGGCGGTGCTGCCCGTCGACGGCGGCCTCCTCATCAAGAACGCGTGAGCGAGAGGAACGGCTCGTGAAGCTCGGCTTCGTCCTTCCCAACAACTGGGGCCTCCCCGACCCCGCCCCGCTGATCGACTTGGCCGTCGAGGCCGAGGAGCGCGGGATCGATTCGGTGTGGGTCAACCACCACGTGGTCAATGTCGGCTACATCGAGGAACGGCTCGATACCCGGCCCTACTACGACGCCCTCACCGTGCTGACATGGGCCGCAGCCAGAACCGAGCGGGTCAAGCTCGGCACTTCGGTACTCGTGCTGCCCTACCTGCATCCGATCGTGCTGGCCAAGACCCTGGCCACGCTCGATCAGCTGAGCGGGGGCCGGGTCATCGCCGGCGTCGGCGTCGGCTCGCTGCCCGAAGAGAATGCCGTCCTGACCGTGGGCTACGGCGACCGCGGCCCGTCCAGCGACGAGGCGATCGAGGTCATGCGGGCGCTGTGGTCGTCCCCGGTCGCCGACCACGACGGAGAGCGGTTCTCGTTCGCAGCGCTCAAGACCGGTCCCCAGCCCGTGCAGTCGCCGTTGCCGCTGTGGGTCGGGGGGAGCGGCGGGCCGGCTCAACGACGAGCGGCCCGGGTTGGTCAGGGGTGGCACCCGATGTGCTCGGCAGCCGGGTTGGCCCGGCGGATGCCCGGCTTCCGCGAGATCCTCGACGCCCTCGGGCGTACCCGCGACTCGATCGTCATCGCCCCCCGGATCTCGACCGGGCAGATCCCTGACCCGGGGGCCGTCGAAGCCTTCCGTGAGGCGGGAGCCGACGAGCTGATCGTCGGCACGACCAGCGACGATCTCGCCGAGATCAGGCAGGGTCTGGCCCTCGTGGCTGCCAATGTGGACCGCTGACGGGCGGCGCCAACCGGGTCGATTGGTTGCCGACGGCAGCGGCAGCGGCGAGAGTTGCCAACATGCTCCGGGCGAAGGGGATCATGTCGCTCGCTCGGGTCCGCTCGTCAGCTCGCTCTGCGCAAGGTCGAGAGCACGACGAGCGGCGGGAGTTGGAACGAAATCGACGACCGGGACTCCGGCGAAGCGTTGCAGCGCTCAACCGAGGTCTCGATCGGGCCCGCCGGCGGTGAGCCTCGGCCGCTCGGGCGGCCGCAGGCTCACGGCAGCGTGCCGGTCCTGGTCACGAACTCTGCGCTCTCGCTGAAGCTGAGCATCACCTGGCCCCGAGTGACACCGCGGGCCATCTCGTCGATCCAGTACTGGCGGCCTCCCGCATCGGCTGGTCGACCGAGCACGTTCTGGTACACGAGGTCGACGAAGTCGGCGTCGCTCAGGTTGCCGTAGCGCTGCTGGAACTCGGACGAGGCGGCGAAGGCATCGCTGATCGCCCGGTACGACAACCCCGAGGTGAGCCAGTAGTGCAGGCCTTCGGTCTCCGCCGCCCTAAGGAAGTAGGCGAGGTAGAGGCGGGCGACCGGGCCACCGGTATCGACTCGATCGACATCGGACGTGGTGGCGGCGACGAACTCGTTCGATTCGCTGAACCCGACCATGACCCGGCCCCGGGTCGCACCCCCGTCGAGCACGGAGGTCCAGTGATCGAGGCCGCCGGCGTCGGCCGCCCGGCCGAGGACATTGGCGTAGAGCAGCTCGACGAACTGCCGGTTCGTCAGATGACCGTAGCGGTTGATGAACTCGGCCGAGCCGGCGAGCGCTTCCGCCACCTGCACCAGGCTCATGCCCGTGCGGCGGGCTTGCACCCAGTGATCGAGCCCCTGGCTCTCGGGCAGGCGGCCGAAGAAGGCCTTGTAGAGGCGGATGATCTGGGCCCGGAGCAGCATCGTCGATCCGGCGATCGTCGGGTTTCGACCGCTGGTCGTCCGAGATGGCGCCGGTGGTGCGACGAAGCCGAGATCCTCGTACGTGCCGCCGAGGATCTGCGACGAGTCGGCCCGGAGCCAGCCGTCGAGCACGGTGGCGTAGACGCTCCGGTAGTCGACCGTGGGGATGAGGTTTCCCTGGCGGTCGAGGGCGGTCAACGACGGTAGGTCCCCGTAGAACCCGCCCCGAACCTGGGTGCCAATGGCGAGCAGGGATCCGGCCGCGCCGTGGTCGGTGCCGTTCGAGCGGTTGGCCTTCACCCGTCGTCCGAACTCGGAGACGGCGAGCAGCAGGGTGCGGGCGCCGAACGTCGAGTGAAGCCGTGCGTAGAACGCCCGGATTCCTTCGTCGAGCTCGGCCATGCGGGCGTCGTGCATCTCCGGCTGGTCGGCGTGGGAGTCGAAGTCGCCGTACATCACCGACAGGACCCGGATGCCGACGTTGGCGTTGATCAGCCGGGCGCACAGGTCGAGCTTGCGGCTGAGCCCGCCATCGGGCGGGTCCTCGCCGTAGATCGGCTCGATCGTCGCCGCCAGGTCGACCGCCCTGCGACCGCTGTCGGCCAGCGCATCCGCCAGCTCGCCGCGGCCGGTCGCGGCGTCGCCCAAGGCGACGAGCGCATCGTACTGACGTCTGTAGGTCGGGTCGACGCCCGCCACTTGGAAGATGCCGTTGGCCTCATCCGGCAGGCCGGATGCCTGGCGGTGCCGGCCCTGCATGAGCAGCGGGATCGACGAGCCGATGCTGACCCCGTGGAACGGGTCGTCACCGCCGGGAAGATCGTCGATGTAGCGACCGAGCCACCCGCTGTGGTGTCCGCCGGTGCCGGCGGAGCCGGCCATCCACCGGGCCATCGACGAGAAGTGACTGAGATCGGTCCCTGGGGCGCCGACACCGTCGACGACGGCAACGTCGCCCTGGCGCCACAGCCGCTCGAGCTCCCCGAGATTCGGGTGGAGCGCCCGCGTCTCCGAGATGGCGAGCGCAGCGCTCGCACCGATGGCGAGCGGGCCCCGCCGGTCGAAGTATGCGCCGTCGTCGACCGGGATGATCGTGTTGAGCCCGTCGTTGCCGCCGGTCATCGTGATCAGCACGAGGACGCCATCGCCGGGGCCGACGGGGGTGGCGGCCTCGGCGGCGTCGGCCAACCAACCGGGCAGTACGGCGACCCCGGTGGCGGCGGTCATGGCCTGAAGGAAATGACGGCGCGACAGGCTCCGACGGTCGGTCGGCAGCGGGGCCGACACGGAGGCGACGACCTCGGCGGTGGTGGGATCGGTTCTCGACATGCTCAGGCCAGTTGGAATTCGGGCGAAAGGAGCGGCAGCAGCAGCAGGCCAGCGCGCTCGGCCCACGAGGTGTTGCGCCGCTCGTTCTCGACGTAGTCGATGAGGGCGTTTCGGGTGCTTGCGGTCGGGTTGACGATGCCGAAGAGTGCGAGGGCGTCGTCGACGGCCTGGGCCGCTGGCTTCGACGAAGAATCGGCCAGCTCGTCACGCTCGTAGAGCCGCCAGCGGATGTTGCCGGCGAACTTCGACTTCGCCCACAGCGCCGAGGAGTTGACCCAATAGTGGTTCTGCTTCCACCCCGAGACGTTCGGCGGGTAGAAGGGCTGCTGGCCCATCGGGCGCAGCGTCCACTCGGGGTGAGCGACGTCGCACGGCAGCCCCGAGATCCGCATCGCCGCCACGACGTACTCGATCGGGCTGCGGATCAGGCCGTTCTTGGCTCGGTCGGACCGGAACTGCGGGTGGAGGAGGATGGCCCGGATCAGCTGCCTGATGTCCATGTCGCTCGAGGAGAACGCAGCGGCGACCGTGTCGATCACCCCAGGCTCGGGGTCCGGGTAGGCGAGGAACGACCACAGCTTGCTGGCGATGAACCGGGCGACGGTGTTCTTCTTCGGCCCGTTGATGATGTGGTCGATGATCATCGGGCCGTCCCAGTTCCGGGTATCGCCGAAGAACATCTTGTCGTCCCAGTCGTGGGCTTCGGGGGTGAAGGTGTAGGCGCCGGCGTCGTTGAGGATGTGGCCGGTCCACGCCCGCGCCGACTCGGTCACGTCGGTCTCGGTGTAGTGCCCGACGCCCAGGGTGAACAGCTCCATCAGCTCACGGGCGAAGTTCTCGTTCGGGCTGCCGGCGACGTTGCGGTCGTTGTCGAGGTAGGCGAGCATCGCCGGCCCTACCGAGACCCGCTGCACCAGCTCCTCGTAGTTGCCGAGACCGTGGGTCCGGAACAGCTGGTTCTGGTCGAACACCCACTGCCGGTTGAACACCTTCGCCATCGACGTGCACAGGTGACCGTGCCAGAACAGCACCATCTTCTCCACCAGTGGGGCGTGGGTGGTCCGGCAGCGGTCGAGCCAGAACCACGTCATGTCGACGAAGTTCCGGTAGAAGCCCCGACCCTCGTCGAGGTTCGGGACGCCGACCGACGGTGGCGTGGCGGCCGAGGTATCGAGGACCTGCTCGACCAGGTCCGGCCAGTCGTAGACGGTCAGTGCGTCGATGTCGGCCGGCATGCCACCGAACCCGGTACGGCTGAGGAGGAGGGCGACATCGGCTCGTGGGGTAGCGATGATTCAGATATCGACCATCGCGCCCGAAACTTGATTCCCCCCCGTCGCTGGATCAGGCCGCGCCGGGCGCTGACGGCGCTTCCACCAGGCTCTGGAGGATCCGACCGAACCCGCCGCGATCGTCGTAGACGTGAGCCTCGTTGAACGCCACCGACCCGCGGGCCCGGTGGTTGCGGGCGTCTAGCGCGATCCAGTCGCCAATCGGGTACCGGTTGAGTTGCAGCGTGATGTCGGCGTTGATGAACGCCGCATCGTCGGGCCCCCGCTCGAAGCCGGCGGCAGCCGCCAGGTCGGCCAGCGTCGCCAGGGCCACGAAGGGCGAGGTGGTCACGCCGGCGAGGAGCGGCGAGGTGAGGCGGGCCCAGATGACGCCGGGACCAGACTCCTCGTTCGAGCCGGTGACGTAGCGGAGCTCGGCCGCGTCGCAGTTGAAGCCCGGCCGAGGGTAGTCGAAGTCGCCGTCGTCGGGCACGGCTGCGACCTCGGGCCGGGCCGGGGCCGGTGGTCCGTCCGAGTCCCAGCCGTCGGACCGCGCGAGCCATTGGCTCGTGGCCCTTGCGATCAGCTTGGCGTCGTGGTGAACGGTGACGTCGACCACTGTCGCCCGCCGCCCGGCCTTGGCGACGGTGGCGGCGACCTCCAGCTCGTCGGCCGGCACGCCCCGCAGCAGCTCGACGGTGAGCCGAGCGCACAGCAACGGCCCCGTCTCGCTGCGGGCGACGAGGCGCTCGGCCGCCCAGGCGGCCAGACCTACGACCGGGCCACCGTGGAGCAGGCCGTGGTCCCACGGGCCGCGGCCGTAGTCGGACGGCAGCACCCGAGCCGACGCCGGGGCCGGTGGGCCGGCCGGTACGAACAGCGCCCGGTCGTCGGCGGCCGGATCGTCCAGGCCGATCCCCGCGGTCACGCGGTCGGTTGGCGGTTCCCGAACTCTTTGAACGTGTCGCCGATACCGGTTGTCACCGACGCGAGCTTGCCCCGGCCCTCGGCCAGCTTCGGCGCTTTCGCCTGCAAGCCCTCGACGGTCCAGCGGCCGTCGGCGGCGATGATGTCACCGTCCTCGAGCGACCAGCCTCCGTACAGGCCGACCTCGTTGCCCCCGACGTGGAACACGCCGCCGGTGAACGGGCAGTCGGCGGTCGAGAGGTAGGCGACGAGCGGCGAGATGTTGGCCGGATCCCACTTGTCGAACTCGCTCGGGTCGTCCGGTGCTTTCACCACGTCTTCCAGGCCAGGGGTCTGGAGGGTGAGGCGGGTGCGGGCGATCGGGGCCAGGCAGTTCACCTTGACCCCGTACCGGCCGAGCTCGCCGGCGGCGACGAGGGTCATCGCCGCGATCGCGGCCTTGGCGCCGCTGTAGTTGAACTGGCCGAGATTGCCGAGCATCGCCCCCGACGCGGTGTTGACGATGGCCCGGGCGGCTTCGTTGCCGGCCTTGGTCTGCTCCCGCCAGTAGGCGGCGGCCCACCGGGTGGGCACGAAGTGGCCCTTCATATGGACGTCGATGACCGCGTCCCACTCGGGTTCGGTCATGTTGACCACGACGCGATCGCGCAGGATGCCGGCGTTGTTGATCAGGACGTGCAGGTCGCCGAAGGTCTCGACGGCTTGGTTGATCATGCCCTGGACGCCCTCCCAGTCGGTGACGCTGGCGTCGTTGGCCACCGCCTCGCCGCCCATGGCCTCGATCTCGGCAACCACCTCTTGGGCCGGCGTGGCGTCGGAACCGGAGCCGTCGATCGCTCCACCCAGGTCGTTGACGACGATCTTGGCCCCCTCGGCCGCCATCAGCAGCGCATGCTCGCGACCGATGCCGCGCCCGGCGCCGGTGATGATCGCAACCCGTCCGTCCAAGGAACCCATGTTGTTGTCTTCTCCATGCGTGACCCGAGCCGGCCCGGTGCCGGTCTCGACCTGGAGCGACCCTAGACGCTCCGAGTCCCGATGCGCCCGTTGCTCCGGCCCGGGGTCGAACGGCCGGCGAGTATCAGAGCCGGTGGAGGCGGATGACCGGAATCGTCCGGCCGGCTTCCCCGGCAGACTGTTCGTACTCTGCGAACTGCGCCCAACAGGCGGCCTGGGCGTCGAAGAGGGACTTCCGGTCGTCACCTTCGGTGATCTCGGCCCGGGCTCGGTAGCTGTCGCCGGCCACCTCGACGTCCACCTCGGGGTTGGCCTTCAGATTGTGGAACCAGTTCGCCGTGGGTCAGTTGCTCGGGGCCTCGATCGAGACGTCGCCGCCCAAGTCGCGGTAGGCGGTGACGGTCGAGATCGACAGGGGCCCATCGGGGCGCGTGCCGCCGTCGTCGCTGGCCTGAGCCGTCAGCTGCTCGATGCGGCCCTCGGCCAGCGTGACGGTGACGTCGATCGGTTGGTCGTCGGCCCAGGCCCAGTCGGGGTCGACGATCACCTCAACGGCGACAGGAAGGGCCTCCAGGGCTCGAGCCTCGGCCACGGTGATGGTGGCGGCGACCGGCGCTCCGTCGGACCCGTCGGGGAGGTCGAGCGCCGTGAGGAGAGCGTCGAGCCCGGTGGTCGACCAGCCGACGATTCCCGGCGGGAGGGCGATCCCGGCGTCGAGCTCGACGATCGACGGTCCATCGGTCGGCTCCCATTCCTCGGTGTCGCTCGACCGGTAGTAGTGCGACCCGTCGAGCGCGATCAGGTTCTGGGTGAACGTCGAGCTGCTGTAGGACGAGGCATCGCCCGTCGTGCTCAACGTGGCGTCGAAGTCGGCCCCCCGATAGCGATTGACCAACTGCACGCTCCGGGCCGATCCGTCGGCGTCGACGTCGATGTCGACCGTGACCGTCCCAGAGCTCGTCCCGACCGTCTCCCCGGCGGCAGCCGTCGGATCGTCGTCCGACCGTTGGCTCCACACGCTGAAGATCGAGGCGATGAGAGCGGCACCGACCGTGATGAGGGCCAGCCGCAGCCACTTCTCCCGTCTCGGCATCTCGACCTTCTCGTCGTTCGCCGGTCCGCTGCGGTCGGACCCGGTAGGCCCCTCGGGCGTGTCGGTCATAGGCGGACCAGTATGTCGCTCCCGACTCTGGAGCGGGCGTAGCCGGAGCCAGGTGCCCGCAGCTCAGAGGAAGTCGGCGGGGCGACCGAGCGCCAGTCTCAGCTCGTCGAGCCCGCCGGGGGCGAGCCGGAACCACGCCCACTTGCCGCGCTGCTCACGGGTGATCAGGCCCGCCTCGGTGAGGAGCTTCAGGTGGTGGCTGATCGTCGGTTGCTTCCGGCCGAGCAGTGCCGGAAGATCGCAGGCGCAGAGCTCCCCGGTATCGGAGCAGGCGAGCAGGGACACGAGGCGAAGCCGAACCGGGTCGGCCAGGGCCTTGAGCCGGGTGGCAAGCGCCCGGGCTTGGTCCTCATCGAGCACGGTGCCGGTGACCGGCGGGCAGCAGGACTCCTCCGACGCCATGCTGTCAGCGTAGCAGCAGAGCCCGTTTGATATTGACATTCATCGAATCGTAGATATGATATCGATGATCATCGAAGTGACAATCCCCCGAACCACCAACGAGAGGAACGGCGACATCATGCGTCTGCAACTCGCCATCAACGTGTCCGACCTCGACGAGGCCGTCGACTTCTATACCCGCCTCTTCGCCACCGAGCCGGTCAAGATCAAGCCCGGCTATGCGAACTTCGCCATCGCCGACCCGCCTCTGAAGCTGGTCCTGTTCGAGAACCCGGCTGAGGGGGGTTCGCTCAACCATCTCGGGGTCGAGACCACCACCGCGGCTGAGGTCGTCGCCGCCGAGGAGCGGCTACGGGCGGATGGCCTCGCCACCACCGGTGTCGACGACACCGTGTGCTGCTTCGCCGACAAGACCGAGACCTGGGTGACCGCCCCCGACGCAGTCCGCTGGGAGTACTACGTCAAGAACGCCGACGTCGACGCGGAGACTGCAGCCCCCGTATCGGTCGCAGCGCCGGGTCCCTGGGCGGCGGATGCAGGCATCTGCTGCGCTCCGGGCTCCGAGGGCGCTGATGAGGGCGCCGGTGCAGGCTGCTGCGGGTGAGCGAGGCAGAGCCGTCCGGTAGAGCCGTCAGCCTCGTACCGGGAGGCGGCCGAAGCCTCGGCCGAGCTCGTTGCCCGACCAGCTCCGGGTCGGGTCGAGCAATACCAGGTCGGGGAATCGCTCGTAGAGCCGGCGCAGAACGATCCATGCCTCCAGCCGGGCCAGCGGGGCGCCGAGGCAGTGGTGCAACCCCCACCCGAAGCCGAGATGGTTGTTGGGTTCCCGACCGAGGTCGACCTCGCCGGGCCGATCGAAGACCGCAGGATCCCGGTTGGCGGTGAGGATGACCAGGTACACCCGCTGTCCCACTTCGAACGGGTGGCCGCCCCGGTCGTGGGCCTGACCGACTCGACGGACCATGCTCTTGGCCGGTCCCGCCAGGCGAAGCAGCTCGTCGGCGGCGGTCGGCTCCACCGAGGGGTCGTCGATGAGGCGCTGTCGCTGGTCAGGGTTGTCGTTGAGCAACCGGACCGAGCTCGTCAGCAGATTCGTCGTCGTCTCGTGACCGGCGAACAGCAGGAGCGTGCAGGCGCCGATCAGCTCCATGGCCGTGAGGTCGTCGTTGGTGTCGTTGGCCATGGCGCTGACGAGATCGTCGCCAGGGTGGCGGCGGCGATGCTCCAGCAGCTCACCGAAGAACGACGTGAACTGCTCGGTGGCGTCGCGGAGATCGTCGACTTCCAGTGAACCGGGCTGGGTCGAGAAGACGATCTTGCTCAGGTCGTCGGACCACGACTGGAACCGCCGGCGCTCGGATCCCGGCACGCCGAGCAGGTCGGCGATGATGAGCGCCGGTAGCGGACTGGCGACCCGTTCCTTGAAGTCCCACTCCTCTCCTCCGACGAGATCGGCGAGGAGCTCGTCGATCGTCGAGCCGATCCGTGACTCCAGCCGCTCGACGGTGCGAGGAGTGATCGCTCGGCGAACCGGGTCCCGGAGGCGAGTATGGGCTGGAGGGTCGCGAAACACCATCCACCCCGACAGGAGCTCGACGGTCAGGCCGAAGTGCTCAGGGCGATTGCGGGCCAGCCGCTCCAGCGAGGTGATCCGATCGGCCGACAGTCGCAGGTCGCGAAAGCCCTCGGCGACCGCAGCGTGGCTGAGGAGGAGCCAGGAGCGGTGGGTATCGCTCCACTGGATCGGGCCGCCGGGCAGGACCCGGGCGGTGAAGCCGGCCGGGTCGTCGTTCGCCTCCCTGCTGGCCAGATCGAGCGGACCGGCCCCGCCTCCGCTCACGGACGTCTCACCCATCGAGGTCTCATTCGTAGGACCCCGGGGCGTACATCCGGATCGGTCGCTTCTCCGCCATCGCCCCCGGCTGCTTCCTCCACGGCTTACCGACCGTGAGTCCACCGTCGACGATCTGCGTCGTACCGGTCACCCAATGACTGTCGTCCGAGGCGAGCCAGGTCACGGCGGCGGCGATGTCGCTCGGCTCCCCCATCCGAGGCAGCGGCTGGGAGTTGTCCATCGCCGCCCGGGCCTTGGCCAGGCGGGCCTGTAGCTCGTCCTGGTCGACCTCCGACACCGACCGCCCGGCCGACAGGCCGGTGGCGATGTATCCCGGGCACACGGCGTTGGCCCGGATGTTGTACTCGGCCAGCTCCAGTGCGGTCGATCGCGTGAGCCCGACAACCCCGTGCTTTGCCACGGTGTAGGCGTGGGCTCCGATGCCCGCGACCAACCCGCAGACCGAAGCGGTGTTGATGATGCTGCCCCCGCCCCGCTCCCGCATGGCCGGGGTGGCGTGCTTGGTGCCGTAGAAGACGCTGGAGAGCAGCACGTCGAGCGTCTCGTGCCACTCCTGGTCGGTCGTGTCCTCCAGCGGTCCGGTCACCCCGACGAACCCGGCGTTGTTGTGGATCACGTCGAGACCGCCCCAGCGATCGACCGCCTCGGCGACCGCTGCTTCCACGTCGGTCTCCCGGGCGACGTTCGTGTGCAGGAAGGCGGTGTTGCCGCCGAGCTCGGTCACCAGCTCCTCGCCCGCTTCGTCCTGGATGTCGGCGAGGAGGACCTTCGCTCCCTCGGCCACGAACCGCTTGGCCGTTGCCGCCCCGATACCGCTGGCGGCACCGGTCACGATCGCCACCCGGTCGTCCAGCAGTCCCATGTCGTCTCCTCACGCGTCGGTTACTGGCTTTTCTAGACGACTGCCTTCGATCCGGCCAGAACGCCGCCCGGGTCACGCCGGTTGCCGGGTGGCGCCAGCGGCGACGAGGCAGGAGACTGGCGGTCGAGCGAGCGGCGGTCAGGACGGCAAGGGGATTCGAATGAAGCTGTCGGTGGATTTTCCGAGTGTGGCGTTCCGGGAGGGACCGGAGAAGGTCCTGGCGCTGGGGGCGGCGATCGAGCAGGCCGGCTACGACGAGATCGCGGTGTTCGATCACGTGGTGATGGGCTACGAGACCGAGACGAGGGATCGGCCGATCTACCCGCCCCAGATGCCCATCCTCGAGGCCATCGTGCTCTTGGCCCAGCTCGCCGTGGTCACCGAGACGGTCGGGTTGGCCACCGAGGTGCTCGTCCTGCCCCAGCGACAGCCGACGCTCGTGGCCAAGCAGGTCTCGACGCTCGACACACTGTCGGGTGGGCGGGTCCGGCTCGGGATCGGGGTCGGGTGGCAGGAGTCGGAGTACGAAGCACTGGGGGAGGACTTCAGCAACCGGGGGCGGCGGATGGACGAAGCGATCCGGCTGCTCAGGAGCTACTGGGGAGATGACCGGATCGACTTCGACGGCGACCACTACACGGCGACGGCGATGGCGATGGAGCCGAAGCCGCCCCAGGGGTGGGACCTTCCGCTCTGGATAGGTGGGGGCAGCACCGCCGCGCTCCACCGGGTGGCGGAGCTCGGTGATGGCTGGATGGGAACGGCCGTGGCCAGTGACGAACAGGCGACCGCAATGGTGGCCACCATCCACGACCGGGCGCGCGCGATCGGCCGCGACCCGGCGGAGATCGGGCTGCAGATGATGCTGCAGCCGCCACCGCGCTCCACCGGCGACAAGGCCTTCTACGCCGATCACGACCAGGTGGTGGCCAGGGCCACCACGATCGCCGAGATGGGCTACGACTGGGCGTCGCTCAACGCCACCGCCATCTTCCAAGCCGGCGCCCGCAGCGTCGACGCGATGATCGACCAGCTGGCCTCGATCCACGGCAAGATTCGCGCCGCGGTCGGTTGATCGTCGGAGGCGCTGCTCAGCTGACCGTCGAAGTATCGGCGCTGTCCTCGATCCCGAACTCGAACCCCGTGGCGACGGTGGCCGCTATCTCGTCCATCCGGTTGAACGAGACGCCGAGGTCGGCGATCCTGTCGAGCCAGTCCTCCATGGCCAGCAGGCGGTGGCCGCGGCCGATGACCTGTGGGTGGAACACGACAGTGCACACGCCGTGCTCGACATCCCTGGCCATCCACTCCACATCGCCGGCGAAGTTCTCGAACATCTCGACGGGCGAGCGGAGGCCGGGCATCAGCATGCGACGGAACGTGACGAACTCGAGGTAGACGTAGTCGTCGAGCGTCCACGACCAGGGAAGCTCGATGAGATCGGTCTCGTCCCCCCAGCGGGGAGGTCCGTCGGGGGGGAATGTGGTGCCGAGCCTGACCCGGTACGGCCGGTAGTCGTTGCCCATCAGCGACGAGTCGTAGGTCATCCCCTCCTCGATCAGCAGCTCCAGGGTCTGCTCGGTCACATCGCCCGACGGTGCTCGGTACCCGACGGGACGGGTCCCGCTGGTCCGCTCGATGGCTTCGATCGAGCGGCTGAGGATCCGGACCTCCTCCTCGCGCTCGAGCCCGACGTTCAGCTCGTGGGCGTAGCCGTGGAGGGCCAGTTCGCACCCGGCGTCGGCGATCTGACGGCACAACTCCGGGTAGGTGTCGATCGTGTGGCCGGGCACGAAGAACGTTGCTGCGATCGACCGAGCTGCGAGCAGGCGCAGGAGACGAGGCACGGCGACCGCGCCGAACTCGCCGCGGGAGATCGGGGTCGGCGTCGTCTGCCGGCGCTGGAGCCACAGGGACGGTCCATCGAAGTCGAACGTCAGGCAGACGTGCCCGCTGGGGTTGGCGTCGATGACCATGCCCGACGACGCTAATCGCCAGCAGCCTGAGGCGCCCACGTCGAACCGGCCACCCGCCGGCGCCCGCGACGAGCTGGCCGAACTCCGGGCGGCGGGCTCCGTCCCGGCGCGCTTGTTGGTGTGTTTGGTGGTGGGGGGTTGGGGGTTTCGGTCGTTGGGGGATGTTCGGCCGTTGGCCGAACTCCGGGCGGCGGGCTCCG
>JAOTYQ010000394.1 GCA_029861725.1 Acidimicrobiia bacterium
GGCCGCCACGCCTGTTCGGCGGTCATCACCAGCGCGGCGCCGGCGGGCGCATCGGCCTGGTCGGTGAACCCCCATCCGCCGCCGCGATTGGTGAGTCGCCAGATCCGGTGAAGCGGTTCAGCGATCTCGATGTCGACGCAGTCGTCGGATACGCCCGCAGCCCCGAGGCGATATGGGTAGGCCCAGCGAAGAGCGTCGAGCACGGGCCCGGCGAGATCCTCGTCGAGATCGGTCGGTCGACCCACAGCCTCGTGGAGCTGCTGACGATGAATCCATCGCTCCGTCAGCTCCCTGGCTTGGTCGAGCCAGATGGGGACCGGCGAGTCACTCGCCCAGGAGACGTGCGCCGTCCACGATCCTGGGTCCTGAGCGGCGAAGGTGTCAGCGACCGGGTTGCCGAGCCAGTCGAGGAGTTCGACGGCGAGGCGGGGGCTGATGCGCCGGGCCGCGTGCACCCATTCCATCTGGAGGTTGTCGAGCCAGTCGATGAACTGCGCCTCGTCCGCCGCCTCAGGCGCAGGCGTGCCGTGATGGTGATCGCGCTGCCAGGCGATGACACTGAGGTCGTCGCCGATCAGATGGTTGACCAGCCCGAGGACATCCCAGCCTGGGCATGGTGTGGCTCGTTGCCAGTCCTCGGCTGACAGCGAGCCCAGCATGTCGAGGAGCCGAGCGCGCTCGACTCGGACCAGCTGGGAGAAGTCGCAGGGCGCGTCGGTCGGGATCGTCACACCGACATTGTCGCGCCCGCCGGTGGAACTCGACCCCGAGGGCCTCACGGGCGGTGTCGGCGCCGGCGAACTCCGTACCGCTCGACCGTGCCGTTCGCGCCTGGAGCGAGCCGACGGGGTCGGTGTCAGTACGGGTCATCAATCGCCGTGACGCGACCGATCGCTCTCCTTCTCGGCGAGTGAGCGCAACACGCAGAATTCGTTGCCCTCCGGGTCGGCCATGACGACCCACGGGACGCCCGCTTGCCCGATGTCGATGCGTCGCGCTCCGAGACCCTCGAGCCGACACACTTCCGCTTCCTGGTCGTCATCCGGACGAAGATCGAAGTGGACGCGATTCTTGGAGGCCTTCTCGCCGTGTGCTGGCATCAGGCCGAGTCGGCGACCGGAGCCGTCGCGGGCCGAGCGGGCCAGATGACCGACCGAGGCCGAGCGACTCCCTAGTCGAGTCGAGGGTTCACGTCCGACAAGCGTATGGCGGACACGGCTTGTCGAACACTTGTTCGAGTGTCGGAGGGGGGATTGCAACCCTTAACCCACGGCATCGGGGCGACTGGCTCGCGGTGACTCCCGTCGCGTGATTGCGAGCATTTGGCCCTGATCAGGCGTTGCGGTGGACTGCGGCGTGGAACCCGTCGAGCAGGTGGTCGGAGAAGACGCGGGCGAGGAGTCGCCAGGGGTGCTCAACCCTGTCGTGGGTGAGATGGCCTCGACGAGGCCGCGGACGATGTGGGAGGAGATGCTGAGCTCCGTCGCGATCCGGTCAGTGCCGCACGGTCGAGCAAGCCCAAGCGCCTCTCGGGACATGCAATCGGTACCGGTGGTGCCTACGTACCGGTGCGCCTGATTCTCCGTAAGCGCGGTGACTGCACGCGACGCAGCTCGGTAGGTTCATGTGGTGCCGGAAGCGGATGCGCAGGCGATCGATGGTGTGGAGTCGGCGTTCTCGCTTGGTGGCGAGAGCGCGTTGAAAGACGCCTATGACGTGCATGGATCGCTCATCTACACGTTCTGTCGCCGGTTCCTGGGCGAGGATCATGCGGGTTCGGCCACTCGGGACGTCTTTGTCGAAGCGTGGCGGGACCGGGCGCAGTTCGACCCGTCCCTTGCGAGTCTCGGGGCGTGGCTCATGTCGATTGCGAGGGGTCGGGTCGTCGACAGCCTCAGCCGGATCCGGTCCGACGACCGGGTCGGTGTCGACGCGGGGACTGAGTCCGCGGTCGTGCAGGTCGGTGACCGCATGCTGTTGGCCGATGCGTTGGGGCGACTGACTGGGCCATCGCGAACGATCGTCGAGTTGGCGTTCGTCGACGGGCTGACTCGGGGCGAGATCGCCGACCGCACTTCGCTGCCGCTAGCGACGGTGACCGGCGAGATCGATCGGGGCAGTGTGCACCTTCGCCGCGCGCTGGTGACCGCCAGTTCTTGAGAGACCGGTTACAGGGTGCCGGCGACGAGGGCGGCGAGGACATCTGCTGCGTGTGCTCGGACGGCGTCGAGGTCGGAGAGTCGTCGCATGCCGGCGAGCTGTCGACCCATCCGGTGGTTTGATGTGAGCGCGGCTTCGTTGCGGGCCAGGAAGTCCCAGTAGAGGGTGGTGAACGGGCAGGCGTCCTGGCCGGTGCGCTTCTTCGGGTTGTAGCGGCAACCTCGGCAGTGGTCGCTCATCCGGTTGATGTAGGCGCCACCGGACGCGTAGGGCTTGGTGGCCATCAGCCCGGCGTCGGCGTGGAGGGCCATGCCGATCACGTTCGGCACCATGACCCATTCGGCGCCGTCGACGAAGCTGGCCCACATCCACTGGGTCATCGCCTGGGGGTCGAGTCCGGCGGTGAGGGCGAGGTTGCCGAGGACCATGAGCCGTTCGATGTGGTGCGCGTAGGCGTGGTCGTGGATGTGGTCGAGCACGGATGCGACACAGGCCATCTCGGTCGGAGCGTCGCCAGTGAATGCCGGCGGTAGCGGGCGGTGGGCGTCGAGGTGGTTGTGGTGTCGGTAGTCGGGCATGTGGAGCCAGTACATGCCCCAGACGTATTCGCGCCACCCGAGGATCTGGCGTATGAATCCCTCGGCGCTGTTGAGCGGTGCCGCTCCGGACCGGTAGGCGGTCTCGGCGGCGTCGATGACCTCGCCAGGCCACAGCAGGCCGAGGTTGAGCGAGGAGCTGAGCGTCGAGTGCGCGAGCTTCCACTCGGCTGCCAGCATGGCGTCTTCGTGGGGGCCGAAGGGTTCGAGACCCGATGTGATGAACTCCTCGAGGCGGCGCAGGGCCTGCTGTCGGGTGACGGGCCAGGTGCCGTCCGGCGCCGCGCCCCAGCACTTGGGGAGCCGCCCCAGGACCTCATGGTCGATGGCGTCGAGGGCGAAGCGGGTGATCTCGGGCCAGGGCCGGTCATCGGCCGGGGGAGGCTCGCGGTTGTCGCTGTCGTAGTTCCATCGCCCACCGGCAGGCGCACCGTCATCGATCAAGACGTCGAGCCGGATGCGCTGCCAGCGGTAGAAGTCCTCCATCTTGATGCTCTTGCGGCCGTCGGCCCAGGCTGCGAAGTCGTCGTAGTGGCAGAGGAACTGGTTGTTGGCCACAGTGTCGACGTCGAGTCGCGCCAGCATGGCTCGGCCGTCCCAGCTCATGGGTTCCATGGCGATCACATGGTGAACGTCGAACTGGTCGCAATGGGCGCGGAGGCCAGCGGCGAGCGTCGGGGCTTGGCGGTGATCGACATCGAATCCGAGCTCACCCAGCTCGGCGGCGAAGTGGGCCATGGCCGAGACCACCAGATGGGCTCGCTGGACATGCCACGGCTTCGATTCGAGCTTCGCCCGGCTCTCCACCAACAGAACCCGGCACTCTCGTGGCGAGCGACCGGCCAGCGACGCGATCTCGAGGTTCAGCTGGTCACCGAGGATCCATACCGTCGGCTTCGATCCGGTGGCGGCGGATGAGGTGACCACGAGTGCATTACCGCCCAATCGAGCCGCGGTGGTTCACGATGCCTCGATTCGAGCTTTGAGGCGTGCCAGGTTGCGGTTCCAGATGAATCGAAGGATGGGTCGGGCCAGGAAGGCGCCGATGGGTCCGCCCATGAACCAGGGGAAGAAGAGGTCCTCCTGCCATCGGAACTCGGTTCGGTTGGACCCGAGGTCGCGCAGGGTGAACTCGCCGGTGCCTTCGACCAGTCCGACGTGGCGGACGCCCATCCGTTGTTCGTCGTCCCAGGCCGTGATCTCCATGACATCGGTCAGCGAGAAGGGACCGACCTTGGTGTCGCACTCGAAGCGGGTTCCGAGCCCTTCGCGGGCGTTGCTCAGGAACCGGATCTCGACGGCGTCGTGCATCCAGTCCACATGCGACGCGATGTCTCGGACATCGGCCCAGACCTGTGCTGGAGATCGATCGATGATCGTGCCGACCACGACGGCCCGCTCGCTCGCGGTCACGTCGACCCTGTTGCGTCTGGCAGTGAGGGCTCGTGGCCGGCGGTGTCGGTGACCCAGGCCCAGAGCCGGTCCCGTCGTTCGGGGGTGTCGGAGGTCCTTGTTGATCGCAGCTTGTGGGTGCTGCGGGGGCGACGATCGAGCCAGAAGATCCCGTTGGACTCCAGGGCAGCTTCGTCGGCAGCGAGCCAAGCGAGTGTGTCCGCTCCCTGGTCCGCGGTGCGCAGCAGCGGCCCCATGACCTTGGAGAACGTGGGGAGCGAGGCGTCGACGCCGGGAGTGTCGGCCCAGCCGGGGTGCAGCGCGTGGAAGTGAATGCCGGTGTGTCCGAAGCGCGCGGCCCACTCTTCGTTGAGGGCGACCTGTGCTCGTTTGGCTCGTGCGTATTGCTCGGCCCCCTTGTAGTCCCGGGCCGACATCTGCAGACCAGAGACGGTGAGCTTCGCCGTGTACATGCCGCCCGATGACATCGTGAGCACCCTCGACGGCGCCGACGCGGCGAGTCGGTCAAGCAGCAGCCCGGTGAGCAGGAACGGGCCGACGACCTGGCTGGCCACGGTTGCTTCGGTGCCGTCGGGTGCCTCGCGCCGGTCGCTGGTGAGCGCGCCCGCGTTGTGGATTAGCACGTCGAGGAGGGCGTGGTCGGCAAGCACCCGTTCGGCCAGTGCCCGGACTTGTCCGTAGTCACCCATGTCCGCGGCTATCTGGGTGATGGCGTCGTTTCCGGTAGCATCGATCATCTCCGCCACGACGCTGTCGTTGCGGTCGGGGTTACGACCGACCAGCACGAGGGTGGCCCCGCAGCGGGCCAGTTGGGTGGCGGCGGCGCGGCCGAGCCCCGATGTGGCCCCGGTCAACACGATGACCCGACCGCTCAGGTCGTAGCTTTCGAGCGGCGTCCAGTGTTCGAGTCGCCGGCGGATGCCGAACCCGAGCCGAGTGAAGCTGGTCACCACCGGCGCCTCGACCACGGCGTCGACCACATCGCCTGGATTCATGAGCTGGGATCGGCAACGCGTTCGCCGTCGAGAGCAGCAATGAGTCCTGCGGCGGCTCGATCGCCGATTCGCTTGAAGCTGAGCCCCAGGAGCGGGTCGGCGAGACCGAGCGGCCCGTTGAGGGTGAGCTCGGCGTCATAGGTGACGACTGACCCGGCCCCTTCATCGCGAACGGTGATGGTGTCGAGCGAGGTCAGCAGCCGGGTCTGGGCTCGAGCGACGATCGTGGTCGGCGGGTCGTAGGGGGTGGTGTGGTACCGGAGGGTGAGGGAGCGACCGATGCCCTTGACGGTGACGTCGAAGGCGGCGTCGGGCCCCGGTCCGTCGCCTTGCACCTGGTCGACGTTCTCCACCCCGGGGTCCCACTCGGCGAAGTTGGCCAGATCGGCCATGTAGGCGAACGCGTCGGCGGGCGATCGGGGTGAACGGACATGGACGACGTATCGGGCCATGGAGTTGTTCTAGCCCGCGATCGGCCGGCCAATCCGGTCGAGCGGCGGTTGCGCGTGGTGTCTGGTTCATACTGGGTCGGTGGAGCAGGTCGACACGGGAACTGGCGTGGTGTGGTTCCGGCGTGACCTTCGCCTCGACGACAACCCGGCATGGGCGGCGGCCACCGCGGCCCACGACCAGGTGGTCGCGCTCTTCGTGCTCGAGCCGAGACTGCTGAATGCGTCGGGGCAGATGCGCCGGGACCA
>JAOTYQ010000395.1 GCA_029861725.1 Acidimicrobiia bacterium
CCTCGGCGCCGAGCTGCTGGTCGGCGACCGCAACAACACGACCGTCGAAGCCGGCGCCCAAGCCCCCCAGCCACCGGCGACGGCATGGGTCCACGCCATCGGCGGCAACCCCGACCGCTGGGAGGGCACCCCACCACGGTTCGAGGTCGACGAGCGGTGGATGGCCGACACGTCACGGCTGCGCCGGCACCTGGCCACGGTCCTGGCGGGGCCCGGGCTCGGTGCGCTCCTCCTGGCCCGCCGCCGGGGCTGGTGTGTTCCGTTGCCCCAGGCCGAGCCAGACCCGGCCGGAAAGCGCAGCGTTGACACCGAGGTAGGCGACTGCGACCGCCGCGGCCGAGCCGGTGGCGACGGCGAGCCCGCTCGTAGCGACGGCGAAGGTCGCGAACGCCCCCAGCCGCAGCCGGAGCAACCGCTTGCGGTCGTCGAGCAGGCGTAGCAGCATCATGCCCGGCGTCGACAGCGCCTGGCACGACACCGAAAGGCCGATGACAACGAGCACCGCTCGCGGTGGCCAGCCCGAGCCGAGTACGATCTCGCCGACCGAGCGCGGTACGGCGGCCGCGGCGGCGACCGCAACGAAGCTCGACCCTGCGAGCAGCGCAGCGCGGCCCCTCACGGCCGCGATCGCAGCATCGTCGGCCTCGAGCGAGGCGAAGATCCAGGTCGTCACCGCGCTGGTCAGCACCCCGATCGGGCCGAACAAGATGATCGCTCCTCGGAGGTCGGCGAACTCGTCGATGTCGAGGAAGGCGGCCAGGGTCAGACCCCCGATTTGCGTCATCCCGGTGAACAGCAGGAAATCGGTGAGCAACGCCAGCCGACGGCGCCCGCCGATGCTGCCTGGCCCGTCCCTGTGGCCGTGCCCGTCGGGGCAGGGACCTGACGCCGGACGGAGTCCCAGGTGGGGCGTTACGCCGAGCGCCGCGCCGACCAGCCACAGCTGAAAGATCGCGGCCGTCGAGCCGACGTCGACGAGGCCGACGAGTCCGGAACCGACGACGGTAAGCCAGAGCAGGTCGCCCGCGAGCAGCCGCCCGCCGTGCCCGAGGGCGATGGCCCGGTACCTCACCCGATCCTGAGCGAGGGCGGCGGCGAGCGCAGCCCCGACGATGGGCGGCCAGGACGTTCCCTCGATACCGACGATGAGAGCCAGCAGGGCGACCGACCCGAGCAGTGCCGGCCTCGGGCCCAGCGCAGCCGGAGTCCCTGCCCGGACGGCGGCGAGGTCGGGCTCGTGCCACACCGCCCGGGCCAGGTTGCCGACGATCGAGATGGTCAGGAGGATGAACGCGAAACGCCCGAAGTCGTCGGCCCCGAGGGCCCGGCCGGCGAGGGCGGCGACGGCGAAGTTCGATGCCGAATAGACGCCCTGGTCGACAGCCAGCAACGGCAACGACCGCGTTCCCGCGCTTCGGAGGCCGTCGGAGGACACCGCCTCCCATCGGCCGGCGGTGCTCGGCGGGTAGCGGATCGGGTCAACTCCGAGACGTAGACTCGACTGGTGGTTGCTCGTCCGCCAGCAGGGTCGATCCCCGACGCGCCCGGCTCCTACCAGTTCAAGGATGCCGAGGGCCGGGTGATCTACGTCGGCAAGGCGTCGTCGTTGCGCTCCCGGCTGTCGAGCTACTTCCAGAACCCTCAGAACCTCCACCCCCGAACGGCGCAGATGGTGGCCACGGCGGAGTCCGTCGAGTGGATCCAGGTCCGCAACGACGTCGAGGCCCTGATGCTCGAGTACAACCTGATCAAGGAGCACCGGCCTCGGTTCAACGTCCGCCTCGTCGACGACAAGAGCTATCCGTTCCTCGCGGTAACCGTCGGAGACGAGTGGGCACGGGCCCGGGTCATGCGGGGCCGGAAGCGGAAGGGGACCCGGTACTTCGGGCCGTACGCCCATGCCTATGCGATCAGGGAGACGCTCGATCACCTCCTCCGCACGTTCCCCATTCGCACGTGCACCGATGCGAAGTTCGACCGGCACCATCGCTCGGGTCGGCCCTGCCTCCTCTACCACATCGAGAAGTGCTCCGGCCCCTGCGTCGGGGAGGTCACCCCCGAGGACTACCAGCACCTGGTCGACGATCTCTGCGGCTTCCTCGACGGCGACACCCAACCTGTGATCGACAAGCTCGAACGTGAGATGGGGGAGTCCGCAGAAGCCCTCGAGTTCGAGAGGGCAGCCCGGATCCGAGACCGTCTGGCCACCGTGAACAAGGCCGTCGAGAAGCAGCAGATGGTGGCGGAGCGAAACGAGGACCTCGACGTGGTCGGCATCGCCCAGGACGATCTCGAAGCGTCGGTCTTCGTCTTCTACGTCCGCCGGGGCCGGGTCACCGGGCGGCGCAGCTTCGTGCTCGACAAGGCCGAGCCGCTCGACGAGAACGAGATCGTCGACAAGGTCCTCGAGAGGCTCTACGACGAGATCCCGGTGCAGGGCATGCCCAAGGTCGTCCTCCTCCCGACCCAGTCCTCCGACCCCGCCCTCTACGAGGAGTGGCTCGCCCTCCTGCGAGGATCGAGTGTGGAGCTGCGGGTGCCCCAGCGGGGATCGAAGCGAGAGCTGCTGGAGACCGTCACCCGCAACGCCGACGAGGAGTTCACCCGTCACCGTCTCAAGCGGGCCACCGACCACAACAGCCGGGCCCGGGCCCTCAACGAGCTGCAGGACTGGCTCGGCCTCGCCGAGGCGCCGCTGCGGATCGAGTGCTACGACATGAGTCACCTCCAGGGCAGCGACTACGTCGGGTCGATGGTGGTGGTCGAAGACGGCATCGAGGCGAAGTCGCAGTACCGCCGGTTCAAGGTCCGCACGGTCGAGCAGAACGACGACTACGCCGCCATGGAGGAGGTCCTGACCCGCCGCCTCACCAACTACTTGGAGGATCGGGCGAAGCCGGTGGCTGAGCGAGGCAAGTTCCAGTACCCGCCACAGCTGCTGATGGTCGACGGCGGCAAGGGACAGCTCGGCGTGGCGGTCCGCGTGCTCGACTCGCTCGGACTGACCGACGAGATCCCGGTGTGCGCGCTCGCCAAGCAGTTCGAGGAGGTCTACGTCCCGGGCCAGAGCGAGCCGATCACGATCGCTCGTCGGTCCGAAGCTCTCTACCTGCTTCAGCGACTGCGTGACGAGTCGCATCGGTTCGCCATCGACTACCACCGCCGGTTGCGGAACAAGCGGATGACCAAGTCGGTCCTCGACGACATCCCCGGACTGGGCCCGACGCGCAAGAAGCGTCTGGTCAAGGAGCTCGGCGGGCTCAAGCGGGTCAGGCAAGCCGAGCTCGAGGCGCTGCGGGAGTTGAGCTGGCTGCCCGACGCCGTCGCCGAGGCCATCTATGCCAAGACCCACGGTCTGGACCGAACGGCCCGATGACCGGGATCGACGGTTTGAGCTCGAACGAGCCGAGGACCGGGATCGAGGACGCCGAGCTGTGGGACAGTCACGCCGACTGGTGGCAACGTGAGTTCACCGACGGCGTCGACCCGGAGTACACCGAGCAGATCCTGCCGATCGTCGAGGCCGGCCTCGCCGGCACCGCTCGGGTGCTCGACATCGGCACGGGGGAGGGGCAGGTCGCTCGCCGTCTCCAGGAGGCGGGCTGCTCCGTCGTGGGCATCGACCCGATCCGGGCCCAGCTCGACACGGCCACCCGACGAGGTGGCGGGCCCCACTATCTGCGGGCGACGGCCGCAGGGCTGCCGTTCGCCGACGCCAGCTTCGAGGGTGCCGTCGCCTGCCTCGTGTTCGAGCACATCGACCCCCTCGACTCCGCCCTCGGCGAGCTGGCTCGGATCCTCGTCCCCGGAGGACGGTTGCTGTTCCTTCTCAACCACCCACTGCTCCAGACCCCCGGCAGCGGCTGGATCGACGATCAGATCATCGACCCACCGGAGCAGTACTGGCGGATCGGTCCGTACCTGACCGAGGCGTCGACCGTCGAGGAAGTCCACAAGGACGTGTTCGTTCGCTTCGTCCACCGGCCGCTCTCGCGGTACGTGAACAGCCTCGCCGCCGTCGGCCTAACGGTCACGAAGATGGACGAGCCAGCACCGCCGCCCGGGTTCCTCGCCCGAGCCGAGCAGTATCGCGATGCGGCCACCATTCCCCGCCTCCTCGTGCTTCATCTGACGAAGTCGACGTAGCGATCTGGGCGTTGCCATGGTGTCAACCGTCGGTAACCGGATGTTCGCCGAGCGGTCGACCGTCGGCGCCGACGGCTGTGTGAGACTGTCGGTGTGACTCGCGTTGTCGTCGTGACCGGCCTCTCGGGCGCCGGACGGTCGGTAGCCGCCGGCGCTCTCGAAGACCTCGGTTGGTTCGTGATCGACAACCTGCCGGCCGATCTCGTGCCCAAGGTCGGGGAGCTGGCGTCGTCAACGACCGCCAGCTACGACCGGGTGGCCCTCGTCATGGGCGGCTACGCCGAGCCGGTGGCCCAGATCGAGGCCCTTCGGGTCCAGCTGGAAGACGTCACCGTCGTGTTCCTCGACACCGCCACCGACCAGCTCGTCCGCCGCTACGAGGCAACCCGACGGCGTCATCCTCTGGCCGAGGACCAGAGCCTCGTCGAGGCGATCGAAGAGGAGCGCCAACGGCTCAGCGGAGCCCGAGCGGCCGCCGATCTCGTGATCGACACCACCGAGCTCAACCCGCACCAGCTGAGGGACAAGCTGACCGACCAGTTCGAGGACGAGGCGGCCGAGGACTCGATGCGGATCAGCGTTACCTCGTTCGGGTTCAAGCACGGGCTGCCGCTCGACGTCGACCTCGTCTTCGACTGCCGGTTCCTGCCGAACCCCCATTGGGACGACGACCTGCGGCCCTTGACCGGTCTCGACCCCGAGATCCAGGCGCACGTGCTCGACCGGGACCTCACGCGGACCTTCCTCGATCACCTGATCGCAATGCTGGCCGAGCTCATCCCGGCCTACGACGACGAGGGCAAGTCGTACCTGACGATCGCCTTCGGCTGCACCGGCGGCCGGCACCGGTCGGTGGCGGTCGCGGAGCGAGTTGGCCATATCCTGGCCGAGCGTGGGTGGCGACCGAGGGTGGGCCATCGTGACATCAACCGGTAGCGCTCGACACGGACCGGCCGAGCCAACAACGACAGAACACGGCAGTGACCCGGACGCCGCGGCCGGGCCGGCGGTCGTCGCGCTCGGGGGCGGTCACGGGTTGGCCACCTCGCTACGGGCCGCCCGGGTGTACGCCGGTGGGCTGACCGGCATCGTCTCGGTCGGCGACGACGGCGGCTCGAGTGGCCGGCTCCGAGCCGAGTTCGGCGTCGCCGCCCCTGGCGACGTGAGGCGGTGCATCTCCGCTCTCGCCACGAGCGACAGTGTCTTCGCCCGGTCGCTCGAGTACCGATTCACCGAGGGCGCCCTAGCCGGTCACCCGATCGGCAACCTGATCCTGACCGGGCTGACTATGGCGTCCGGGGACTTCCAGCAGGCCATCGAGGAGCTGTGCCGCCTCGTCGAGGTCCGGGGGGCGCTGTTTCCGGCGACGACGGTGCCGGTGCGGCTGCTCGCCGACGCCGACGAGGGCACGATCACCGGTCAGGTCACGATCGAGCGGGCCACCAACATCCGCAACCTGCGCTTCGACCCGGTCGACCCCCCGGTCGACGAGGCCGCCTCCAAGGCCGTCCGGCAGGCCGACCAGGTGGTCATCGGCCCGGGCTCGCTGTTCACCAGCGTGCTGGCCACCGCCGTTGTTCCCGGCATCAAGGCCGCCCTGCGGGAATCGGCCGGTCAGCGGGTCTACGTGGCCAACGTGGCGACGGAGAGGGCCATGGCGAGGGGGTTCGGGCTCGCCGAGCACGTTGCGGCGCTGGTCGACCAC
>JAOTYQ010000396.1 GCA_029861725.1 Acidimicrobiia bacterium
TCGGTGGTGGTGGCGCTGACGAGCGCCGCGGAGGGGGCTGCCGCGGAGGGGGCTGCCGCGGAGGGGGCTGCCGCCGACCTGGCCGGTGCCGCAGAGCTGCTGGCCGCGCACGCTGACGTCCCGCTCACCGTCGTGCTAGGCACCGACCACATCGCCGGGCTGCAGCGCGATGCTGTGCTGGCGGCCGAGTTCCGCAACGCGCTCGGCACCCGACCGGTCGTCCCGATCACCGAACCCGTGCTCGATCCGTCGTCGCTGGCCGCCGTCGGCCAGGGAGGGCTGTATCGATCGTCGGTCGAGGAGGCCCGGTCGACCGTCGCCGCCCTCGGTCTGACACTGGCCACCGACACGGTCGCGGTCGGCGAGCCGCAGACCACCGACGGCGCCCGACTGCTGACCGAGTGGGGCACGACCACGGCCCTCCACGTACCGCAGTTGCGCACCGTCGGGAGTCGTGTCACCGCCGGCCGGTTGGCGACCGACGCGGGACCTCTGGCCGTGGTGGCCGCCGATGCGACACCGGCCGAGCTCGGGGCCACCGGTTCGGTCAGCGCCACACCGGCCGATCGGGCACAGCGACTGCTGGCACGGTTGTTCGTCGCCGACGGGTCGCGTCCGATCGTGGTGAGCGAGCGCGGCAGCGCTGCCGACGGGTTCGCCACGCTGGCGATGGTCCTCGAGGCCGTTGGTCTGGCACCGGTCGACGTCGTGCCCCTCGCCGATGCGGCGGGCGCCAGCGCCGACCTCGGGGTCGTGGCCCCGGCCACGGACGCGGCCGACGACCTCTCGCCGGTCGCTGGAGGTGTGCTCGAGGCCCAGGACCTGCTCGCCACCTACGACACGTTCTACGTCGACGGTGGCCGCACGCCCGACGCGTTCCGAACCGACATCACCGCGCTGCTGGCCACCGGCGAGGAGATCGAGAGCCGCCACCGCGGCATCACCGACCTGATCGCCACGCTCCAGGCGGAGCTCTCGGTGATCTCGCTGCCGCAGAACCAATCGGTCATCCTGGCCGCCCGCTCGGTGTCCATCCCGCTCACGATCGAGAACCGATCGTCGGGAGCGCGCCAGGTAGTGCTGGAGTTCCGCAGTGACAAGATCGTCGTGGCCGAGCACGGCCAGCTGATCACGATCGAGCCGGGCACATCGTCGATCGACGTGCAGGTCGAGGCCAGGTCGCTCGGCGTCTCCCCGCTCCAGGTCTCGGTGCTGTCACCCGACGGGCGACACACGCTGTCGACCACCCGCTTCGAGGTGCGGTCCACCGCAGTGCCAGGTCTCGGGCTGCTGATCTCCGCCATCGGGCTCGGCCTCCTCGCGCTCTGGTGGGGGCTCAGCATCCAGCGCCGCCGCAGCGCCCATCCCCAGCGGTCGGCCTTGCCCCCGCCGGATGACCAGCCCCCCGACGACGGCCCGGTCGATCGAGACCGCGCCCTGGCAGGCGATAGCGTGTAGCCGTGACCTCGTGGGCCTCACCGACCGATGGGTCGGGCGCGTCGGCCACGCCCGGCCTGCTGCTCGCCGATCGGTACGAGCTGACCGAGCCCATCGCGTCCGGGGGCATGGCCCAGGTCTGGTCGGCGACCGATGTCGTCCTCGATCGGTCGGTGGCGGCCAAGATCCTCCACCCCCATCTCGCTATCGACGCGGGGTTCGTCGAGCGGTTCCGGCGTGAAGCGGTAGCCGCCGCCTCGCTGTCGCACAGCTCGATCGTGTCGATCTATGACACGATCAGCCAGGGCGGGCTCGAAGCGATCGTGATGGAGCTGATCGACGGGCGGACGCTCCGATCGATCCTCGACGAGATCGGCGCGATGCCGGCGGTCGACGTCGTCCACTTCGGGAGCCACATCGCGAGCGCCCTCGACGAGGCGCACCGAGCCGGCATCGTCCACCGCGACATCAAGCCGGCGAACATCATGATCTGCCCCGACCGGAGGGTCACCGTCACCGATTTCGGGATCGCCAAGGCTGGCACCGACGCCGACCTCACCCAGACCGGCACGCTGCTCGGAACGGCCAAGTATCTCGCCCCCGAGCAGGTCACTGGCGCCCCCATCGATCCCCGATCCGATCTGTACGCCCTCGGGGTCGTGATGTTCGAGGCCCTCACCGGCATCGTGCCGTTCAAGGCCAACACCGACGCCGCCACCGCGCTCGCTCGCCTCCACCAGGATCCGCCGCCCGTGCGCTCGCTGCGGCCGAACGTGTCGGTCGAGCTGGCGACCGTCGTCCACCGCCTAATGGAACGCGACCCGAATCGTCGCTACGCCCGTGCGGCCGCCCTCCGGGATGCGCTGCTCGCCCTCGGCTCGGCGACCGGCGATCCGAACCTCCCGGTCGACGCCACCAACGACAACCCTCGGAGGCCGGTGCCGCCCCTCCCGCCGGCGACAACCGCCGACGATGGTAGATACCGCCAGCCTCGGCCGGCGGCGGTGGGTCTCGATCACGTGACCGCTCCCCCGGCCGAGCGCTCCCACCAACCGGGAGCCTCACGTTCGCCGGGTCCGCCGAACCGGGTCGCGGTGCCGTCGGCGACGGGTCGGGTCGAGGATCCCGTGTCGCTGAACGGTCCGGTCGCTCGTCGGGCTCGCCGGGCTCGCCGGTCGGTCCCCAGCCGCGGCGACCTCCAGATCCCCGGCCAGGGCGAGTTCCAGGTCCTCGGCGTCGAGCCGCCCGGTTCCGGCTCCTCGACGTTGAGCAGCGGTCGGATCGTGCGGTCCAAGCGGTCCCGCCTCGTGCCGCTCACCTTGATCGGAGTCGCCGTCGTCGGGTTGATCGTCGCCGGAGTCGCCCTCACCGACGTCGAGACCCGCATGGGCATCGGCCCCGACGAGGTCAACCTCCTCGACGAGAGCGGTCGAGGGCTGGCGATCGCCCAAATCACCTCGTTCGACCCGCAGACCCTCGACGCCGAGAAGGAGGAGCTCGAGCGGCTGACGCCGCTGGCTGCCGACGGCGACCTCGGCACGGCGTGGACGACCGAGACGTACCGACGGAGCGAGCTCGGGGGGCTGAAGGACGGGGTCGGCCTGCTGATCGAGATCGAGGAGCGACTGCCCCTCAACCGGATCGAGCTCGACACCAACACCGCGGGCTGGTTTGCCGAGCTGTACGTCGGCGACAGCTTCGCCGACGACGGCAGCGACTGGGGCGCACCGGTCGCCCTCGTCGAAGCCGGCAGCAACCGAGTCGTGCGCGAGCTCGGTCGGGCGGAGGGGAAGGTCGTCCTCATCTGGATCACCGACACCGGTTTGAGCGGGGAACGATTCCGCTTCGAGCTGGCGGAGGTCGCGATCCGCTGAAACGACCAGATGGGCGGAGGCGACTGCCGTCGTCGAGTGTGGGGCGGCCTCTATGCTGCGCCCATCGAACGCACCGACTCCGAGCTCGTCGAGCTGGCACAGTCCGGTGACCGGGGGGCGATGAACGAGCTGCTCGGCCGCCACTACGACCGGCTGTACGCGATCTGCTACCGGATCGCAGGGAGCCACGCCGACGCAGCTGACGCCTGTCAGGAGGCCCTGCTTGCGATCGTTCGGGGCTTGGACCGCTTCGATGGCCGCTCGACGTTCAAGACCTGGAGCTACCGGGTGGCCAGCAATGCCTGCCTCGACGAGATGCGTCGCAAGAACCGCCGACCGGTCGCGATGTCGGAGACGATGCCCGATGGCGACGATGCCGGACCCTCGCTCGACCAGCAGGTCGCCGACCGGTTGACCCTCGAGGAAGCCCTCCTCCGCTTGCCCGAGGAGTTCCGGGTGCCGGTGGTACTGCGCGACGTTGGCGGCCTCGACTATGCAGAGATCGCCGAGACGTTGGCGATTCCGCCTGGGACGGTGCGTTCCAGGATCGCTCGGGGTCGCCGCCAACTTTCGACCTTGATCGGGAACCAGGTGCCACCCGGCGGACGTCAGAGATGATGCAATGACGAACGACTTCGACGACCTCGCATCGGCCTATCTCGACGGCCAGGTGACCGCCGCCGAAGCTGCCCGCGTCGAGAACGACCCCGAACTGGCGGCCCGGGTGTCGGAGCTGCGGTCCGTGGCCGAGGGCCTCGCGGCGCCGGTGACCTCCCCCGATGAGATGCTGCGCCGACGTCAGATCGCAGCGGCACTCGACGCGTTCGACGAGCTCGGCATCGGCGACGATCAGCCGCAGTTGGCGGCAGTGGCGGACCCGACCGCCGGCGCGGTCGACGGCCAGGTGGTCGATCTCGATCGTCGGCGGGCATCGGACTCACGGCGCCGTGGCGGGCGAGCCGGTCTCCCCCGCTGGCTCGGCGTGGCCGCCGGGCTCCTCGCCGTCGTCGGCGGGATCGGATTGCTCGCTCAGCTCGACGGTGTCACCACCGGCTCGTCCGACGATGCGGGTGAGGCGACCGCTGCCGACCTCGCAGCGTCGACCACGGTGGCGGCCGCCGAGCAGGCCGGGGAGGCGGCCGAGACCGAGGCGATGGCCCAGGAGGAGTCCGCCGACACCGACGCAGCAACGGCCCTGGTCGACAACGCCGCCACGTCTCGGGACGCTCCAGCCGCTGATGATGGGGGCGATGGCGCGAGCGAGCCCGAGGCCGACGAGGAATCAGCTGAGGCAGCAACCACGACCACCGGTGGCCTTTTCCCGAACGAAGCGGCGATCGAGGAGGCGCGGGTCGTCGTGGTCGAGGTTCCCGACGCCGACGAGCTGCAAGCGCTCGCCGAAGGCCTGACCTTGGATCCGACCCTGTCACGTTGCGCCACGGACGGCACGTTCGACGGCGAGCCCATCGGCTTCTTCGTCCCGATCACGGTCGGCGGCATCGACGACGGCACCGACGGCGAGGTGCTTTTCGCCGAGACCGCGCCGGCACCGACCCCGATCCTCGTCGACACCTCCTGCCAACCCTTCGAGTAGGCGTCGAGTCCAGGGCCAGGCGGCGGCCCGCTAGGCTCCTGCCAATGGTCGACGCCGATCCTCTCGTGAGTCAGAACGACACCCAACCGAGCGTGAGCGAGGACTGGCCGGCTCGAGCGTCGGCCACGGTCGTGCAATACGTCGGCACCGTCCGCGACAAGACGACCGGACCGGCTCTGGAGGCGTCGCGCAATGTCGTCTACGCCGTCGCCATGGGTCTGATCGCCTTCGTGGTCGCCATCTTGACCCTGGTTCTCCTGTTCCGGATGCTGGTCGCCGCAACGGCCTACCTCCCCTCCGTCGAGGAAGGCGAGAGCTGGCTGGCGTTTCTCATCGTCGGCGCCCTGTTCCTGATCGGCGGATTGGTGCTGTGGCGGAAGAAGGAGCCGCGTTGACGGTTTCGTTGTGCATGGCCGGTCGTCTCGCCCGTGCGAGGGATGGCCTGGCCTGGCGACAGACGCATCGGATCGTCCCGGTCCGACGACCATGAACGAACGAGGAGAATCCCGTGCCCCAAGAGCATGAGGTCGTGATCATCGGCAGCGGGCCGGCCGGCCTGACCGCTGCCATCTACGCCGCCCGGGCGTCGCTCGAGCCGCTGGTGCTCGAAGGGGAGCCGTCGTCCACCAGCGACCAGCCGGGCGGGCAGCTGATGCTGACCACCGACGTCGAGAACTACCCGGGCTTCCCCGACGGCATCATGGGACCCGAGCTGATGATGGCGTTCCGGGAGCAAGCGGCCCGCTTCGGGGCGAAGATGGAGACGGTCAAGGCCTCCCGGGTCGACCTGTCTGACCGCCCCTTCAAGGTCTGGGTCGGCGGTCCCGACGCTGCCGAGCCCACGCATGTGACCAAGGCGCTGATCGTCGCGACCGGGGCGAAGTCGGTGATGCTCGGTCTGCCGAACGAGCACGAGCTGATCGGCCATGGCGTCTCGACCTGCGC
>JAOTYQ010000397.1 GCA_029861725.1 Acidimicrobiia bacterium
CTCTGCCACCAAGCTCCGGGACCGGGGCATCGAGCGAGCGACCCTGATCGGCACCGTCGACCAGCTGCAGGAGCAGCTCGGCGCCTTTGCCGAGATCGGGGTCGACGAGGTCATCATCCCCGACTTCAACCTCGGTGAGCCGGCCAAGCGCAACGACATCGCCGACCGATTCCTGACCGAGGTCGCGGCTCCGTTCCGCGCCTGACCCCCGCCGTCGACGGGAGCCGGCGGGTGGTTGGCCAGGGTGCCCTACGGGCTCGTGGTCGTCGGGCCGGGTGAGGTCCGAGCGGAACCGACGCCCTCGAGCAGTGCGGTCGCCGAATCGGCATCCGACGAGGCCCCGATTCCGGTGTCGACCGAGCCGGGGACCGGACCCCGTCGGGCAGCCCGGGCGGCCTCGACGACGGAGGCGGGCACGTACCCGGTCTCTGCCCGGATCTCCTCATAGACCGCCAACCGGTCGGGGCAGTGCTGACCGAACACGTAGTCCTGGAACTCGAGCTGGCGGGCGTCGAGCCGCTCCCAGATCTGAGTGAGCACCCGGTTGTCGAAGCCGCACATGAGGTCGGCCAGGGCCAGTTGCTGCTCGACCTCGGTCGAGGTGAGCGTCCGGCCGGCCAGCTTCTGCAGCTGCTGCTCGATCGTCAGCTCCTCGCTGCCGGATCCGCAGGCTGCAAGGACGAACGCGACGCCGAGCACGATCGCTCCGAGTCGCTGCCTGGCTGCCACCCGCCCGAGTGTAGTGCCCTTGTCGAAGCTGCTCAGGACACCAACATCGCACTCACCCATTGGGGTACCGGTCGGAAACCATGGTGAAGACGCCGGCGTTCGTCGATTCGACCCCCCGAGTCCTTGTGCGAACATTCGTTCGTAACTACAGTGCTGTAAGTACGGGCGAGCACCTCCCGTCGAGGACAATGTTTCGGCTCGAACGCGAGTGGCTTGTCACACCCCCTGAGTACCGTTCGGATCGCCTTCCCCTTCGCCAACAACATCCCGTCACACCCCGATCACATCCTGATCGAACAGGAGCAACCCGTGGAGAAACAGAAAGCCCTCGAGCTCGCGCTGGGCAACATCGAAAAGCAGTTCGGCAAGGGCTCGGTCATGAAGATGGGCGACCGGTCCGACATGACGATCGAGACCGTCGCCACCGGCGCCCTCTCCCTCGATCTCGCGCTCGGCGTTGGCGGACTGCCCCGGGGCCGGGTGGTCGAGATCTACGGTCCGGAGTCCTCCGGCAAATCGACCCTGGCCATGCACGTGGTGGCCGAGGCCCAGCGCAACGGCGGCATCTGCGCCTACATCGATGCCGAGCACGCCATGGACCCCATCTACGCCGCCAACATCGGCGTTGACGTCGACGAGCTGCTCATCTCCCAGCCCGACACCGGCGAGCAGGCGCTGGAGATCGCCGACATCCTGGTCCGTTCGGGCTCGATCGACGTGATCGTCATCGACTCGGTGGCGGCGCTGACCCCTCGGGCCGAGATCGAGGGCGACATGGGCGACACCCACGTCGGCCTCCAGGCCCGGCTCATGTCCCAGGCGCTGCGCAAGATCACCGGCAACCTCAACCGCACCGACACGATCTGCGTCTTCATCAACCAGCTGCGGGAGAAGATCGGAGTGATGTTTGGTTCTCCTGAGACGACCCCCGGCGGGCGGGCCCTCAAGTTCTACAGCTCCGTCCGGCTCGACATCCGCCGGATCGAGTCGCTGAAGGACGGGGCCGAGGTGGTCGGCAACCGGACCCGGGTGAAGATCGTGAAGAACAAGGTCGCCCCGCCGTTCCGTCAGGCCGAGTTCGACATCATGTACGGTCAGGGCATCAGCCGTGAGGGCTCCCTGCTCGACATCGCCGTCGATCGCGACATCGTGAAGAAGTCGGGCGCCTGGTACACCTACGAGGGCGAGCAGATCGGGCAGGGCCGGGAGAACGTGAAGAAGTTCCTGGTCGACAACCCCGATCTGGTCATGGAGATCCAAGACCGGGTGCTCCGAGAAGTAGGCCTGATCGGTGGCGATGACGAGGTCGACGGCGATGACGCCGACGACAGCGACACCGTGACCGAGCTCGACCCCGACGACCAGCCGATCACGCTCGAATAGTCCCGGTAGGTTGAGGTTCGGGCTCCGACCGGCGCCCGAACCCTGACCGAAAGAACACCTGCACCGTGGGCCTCGACAACCTGCGACTGGGACTCACCTTCGATGACGTCCTCCTCGTCCCCCAACGATCGAGCATTCGGTCCCGACGCGACATCTCGCTGACGACCCAGCTCACCCGCAACCACGCCCTGGCCATCCCGATCGTGGCGGCCAACATGGACACGGTGTGCGAGGCCGAGATGGCCGAGGCGCTGGCCACGCTCGGTGGCGTCGGGATCATCCATCGGTTCCTGACCGTCGAGGTCCAGGCCGACATGGTCCGCCAGGTCAAGGCCGCCCCCGTGGGGGAGCGGGCAGCGTGCGGAGCCGACGGTCGGCTCCTGGTCGGGGCGGCCGTCGGTACCGACCACGACGCTTTGAGCCGCAGCGCCGCCTTGATCGAGGCCGGGGCCGACGTGATCGTGCTCGACATCGCCCACGGTCACGCCGACCACGCCATCGACACACTGCGCGAGATCAAGGTCAAGTTCTCCGACACCGACGTGGTGGCCGGCAACGTCGCCACCCGGGCCGGGGCCGAGCAGCTCGTCGCGGCCGGGGCCGACGCGATCAAGATCGGGGTGGGCCCGGGCGGCGTCTGCACCACGCGGCTGGTCGCCGGCGTCGGGGTGCCGCAGCTGACCGCCATCGCCGACTGCGCCGGCCTCACCAACGCGGACGGTGCGAGGGTCCCGGTCATCGCCGACGGCGGGATCCGCAGCTCCGGCGACATCGCCAAGGCGCTCGGCTCGGGGGCGGACACCGTCATGATCGGGAGCTTGTTCGCCGGCACGAAGGAGAGCCCCGGCGAGGTGGAGCAGTCACCTCGGGGTCTCGTCAAGCGGGTGCGAGGCATGGCCTCGTTCGAGGCAATCGAGGCCAGGGCAGCCCGCGCGGGGGCCGACATCGACGACGAGTACTTCGAGCAGCGGGCGCCCGAAGGGGTCGAAGGCACCGTGCCCTACCGAGGCGAGGTCACCAAGCTCGTTGGCAACCTCCTGGCCGGCCTCCGGTCGGGAATGAGCTACAGCGACGCCCGGACCGTGCCCGAGTTCTGGGAGAAGGCCGAGTTCATCCGGGTCACCCACAACGGTGCTCAGGAGAACAAACCGCACGCCACGCTGTTCGATCACTGAGTCGGCCACCGGGCGGTGCCAGACGTTCGCCAACGACCGGGGCCGCTTGTAGGGTCCCCCCATGACGAATCTGGCCGACCACCCGCCGTTGTCCGACTGGGCCGCCCCCTCCGTCGCCGCCGAGACCGCCGGGGTCGACGGCCCGATGCTCGGCCGGTCGATCCGGCGGGTCGAAGATCAGCACCTCCTCACCGGGAACTCCACCTTCGTCGCCAACCTCGACCTCTCCGGCGCCCTGTGCGCCCACTTCGTGACCTCGATCCATGCCCACGCCCGGATCACGGGGATCGATACGACCGAGGCCAACGCGGCCCCCGGCGTCGTCGACGTCGTCACCGCCGCCGACGCGGAGATCGGCCCGTTCCCCGGACTGCCCGAAACCACTCCACGCAGCGTCCTGGCCACCGATCGAGTCCGGTTCGTCGGCGAGCCGGTGGCGGTGGTGGTCGCCGAGACGGCGGCCCAGGCCGCCGACGCCGTCGAGCTCGTCCAGGTGGACTACGAGCCCCTCCCGGCCGTCATCGACCCGGCCGCCGCCGTAGCCTCCCCCACGCACCTGTTCGATGAGCTCGGCACGAACGTCGTGGTGAGCGCGACCGGACCCGGCGAGCGCCAACCGTCCGATTTCAGCGCTTGCGAGGTGGTCGTCGAAGAGACGTTCGTGGTGCCCCGGGTCGCCCCGTGCCCGATGGAAACGCGGGTTGCCGCCTCGATGTGGACCGACGACGGGCGCCTCGTGCACTACGCATCGTGCCAGGGCGTCCACCCGATCCAGAACGGGTTGGCCGGCTTCTACGGCCTCGAACCGGATCAGGTTCGGGTGATCACCAGCGACGTCGGGGGCAGCTTCGGGGCCAAGGCACGGCTGTACCCCGAGGACATCCTCCTCCCGCTCCTGGCCAAGCGCACCGGCAGGCCCGTCCGTTGGGTGCCGACCCGGTCCGACGACATGTCCGGGCTCGGGCACTCGCGAGCCCAGCGCCAGACGGTCAAGATCGGCGGCGATCGCGACGGCACGATCAAAGCCCTCGACGTGCACCTCCTGGCCGACCTCGGGGCGTACGCGTCGACCGCCGGGGCTCTGGCTCGTAACACCGGCATGATCCTCCCCGGTCCGTTCGATATCGACCAGGTCCACTGGGAGCTGACCGCCGTCGTCACCAACACGACCCCGATCGTGGCCTACCGAGGCGCCGGCCGGCCGGAGGCCGGGTCGCTGCTCGATCGGGCGGTCGACCGGTTCGCCGCCGAGATCGGCATGGACGCCGTCGAGCTCCGGCGCAAGAACCTCATCCCAGCCAACCGGATGCCCTACGAGAACCCCACCGGCCTCATCTACGACTCGGGCGACTATCACGAGGCGTTTGAGCTGGTGGTCGAGGCCACCGGCTACGAGGGCGTCCAGGCCGAGCAGGCCGAGCGGCGGGAGGCAGCGGCCAACGGAGCGCCTGGCGGCAAGCTCCTCGGCGTTGGCTTCTCCAACTTCATCGACCGGACTGCGGGCATCCCAAGCTCGGAGTACGGCTCGCTCGAACTACTCGACGACGGCTCGTTTCGGGTGATCACCGGGTCGTCACCGTACGGGCAGGGGCACTACACGACCTGGGCAATGCTGGTGTCGGAGCGGACCGGGGTCCCGGTCGACGAGATCGAGGTCGTGCACGGCGACACCGACATCGTGCCCCGGGGCGGGATAACCGGCGGCTCACGGTCGGCCCAGCGAGCCGGGTCGGCGTTGATCGAGGCCACCGACGAGCTGGTCGAGCAGGCCAGGGCGAAGGCCGCCGACCTGCTCGAAGCCAATGTCGACGATGTGATCCTCGACGTCGCCTCGGCCCGCTTCCACGTGACCGGATCGCCGGGAGCGGCCACGGTCGGCTGGGCCGAGATCGCCGACACCGCACCGCCGGCGACCGACGACTATGTCCTCAAGTGCGAGTCGGACTTCCTCGGCGAGGGTCCCACGGTGCCCTATGGGGCCTACGCAGCCGTGGTCGAGGTCGACACGGAGACCGGTGAGGTCGACCTGCTTCGGCTCGTGACCGTCGACGATGCCGGCACGATCATCAACCCGATGATCGTGTTCGGTCAGATCCACGGCGCCCTCGGCCAGGGGGGCGGTCAGGCCCTTTACGAGGAGTTCCACTACGACGCCGACGGCAATGCCATCACCGCCAACTTCCTCGACTACGGCTTCCCGTCGGCCGCCGAGATGCCGTCCTTCGAGTGCCAGGTCACCCAGACCCCGTCACCGAACAACCCGACTGGGTTCAAGGGGATCGCGGAGTCGGGCTGCATCGGCGCTGTACCGGCCATTCAGAACGCGGTGATCGACGCCGTTTCCCACCTCGGCGTTCGACAGATCGATCTGCCGCTCAGCCCGCAGCGGGTGTGGACCGCGATCGACGACGCCACCGCAGGCTGACCGGGGTCCGGACCTGAAAAGGTCCGCCGACGTCCCCTCACCTACACTCCATCGGTGGCACCACAGCGCTCGTCAGCCCCCGACGGCCCGGTCCTCGACCGGCCGGATGAGGCGATCGGCGAGTACAGCGA
>JAOTYQ010000398.1 GCA_029861725.1 Acidimicrobiia bacterium
GCCAGGTTCTGCTGCGCTGCCTTCAGTACCCAGCGGCTCTGAATCAGACGAACAGGTGGATGTCGGCGCTGGCCATCTGCTCCATGAAGGTCGGGTACTCGGAGATCGTCACGTCGTCGAACGCGAGGTCGTCGGGATCGACCTTGTAGTGCTCCATCGAGGGTCCGCAGACATAGATCTGTGCGCCCAGGTGCTGGAGCTGAGCGATCTTCTCCTGGGGCGGGAGATGGCCGGCCGCGGCCAATGCGGACCGGGGGAACCGGCTGAACGGACGGCCGGGGCCATGCATCTTCGCCGTGTACCGCTCGGCCAGGACCCGGACGGCCGGGCCCTGGAAGTAAAGCGCCACGTCGTGGCCTCCGAGCGCTGCCGCCAGCGCGAAGCCCAGCGGAGACAAGAGCTCGAAGAGACCGTCGTCGGAAATGACGGCGGCGAGCTTCTGCCCCGAGCGGTGGGGCTCGCCCTTCTCGATGACGTACCGTCGGGTCTCGCCGTCGGCCACGACATCGACGAGGCGATGACCGGTCGTACGGCACCAGGCCGCAAGATCGGAGTCGATCGCAGGGAAGGCATCGGTCACCACCTCGATCCGATCGCCGATCTCGATGCCGTGGAGCTCTTCGTGGGCCTCGTAGAGGATGAACGTCGTGATCGTCTTGCCTCGCATATCGAGGCTCGTCAGCGGCGATAGCTCGGCCATCGATGCTCCTCGGTCCGGCAGCAGGCGCTGCGGTGCTACGTGATCAACGCAAGCCGATCGGCGGTTTCGGGCCAAGGGTCGGAGGTCACTTCGACCGGCCGGGGCCAGCCCGACTCCGGTGACCGCAGTGGGGTCCGAACGGTGACGATCGCCTCTGGCGGAGGCGGCGTGGCGTCCCTAGGCTTCGCCGTTGAAAGCAGCCGCACCAACGAAGGGACGTCGTGGCCGCGATCCAGCGTTCTGAGCTCGAGGTCCTCCGCGTCGAAGGCGACAGCGCGCTACGCCGATTGCGTGTCGTCTACGAGGTATTCGTGCCGACCGGCGATGAGCTCGAGGGTGAAGAGGTCTCCGAGGAGATCGTCGTGCACGGGATCGGCCTGGCCGACGGGCTGTCGACGGCGGACTCCCATCCGATCACGATCCACCACGACGCATTCACCGTCACGCCGGGTCGAGCGTCCCGCGTCTTCGAGAAGCTCGTCCATCGTCGGAACCTCGACGTCGAGCAGGACTGGTGGCGGGCCGGGCAGGGCGGTGAGACGGAACGGATCGCCGAATGGATCGATCATCTCGTCGCCGACATCCGGATCGAGCAGGCGGGCCGCCTCGTCGACCAGGTCACCACCGACGTGGTGTCGGGGTCGTGGGGGGTCCTCGGCCAGGATTGACTGCCTCACCCTCCGAGGTCGGGGGCCTTTCCAACCAGGTCGGCATCGGCCAGTCGGAACAGGTACAGGAGCGGCGGTGCCACCAGGATCGCAGCGATCGCGGAGGCGACGAGCAGTCCGACGAGCGCGCTGTGCGACCCGGCGCCGTCGGCGATCGTCGTCTCGTCGACCAGTATCCAGGGGTACTGGGCGACACCCCAGCCGGCCACCACTGCGGCCACAGCGATCACGGCCGACAGGCGGGCCAGCCGGAACCGCCGCCGCCACAGCAGCCGCATCGTCACCAGGCCGCCGACTGCGGAGAGCACGACCAGTACGAGGCCTCTACCGAGGAGACCGTCCGCCAACTTGGGAGCATCGACCAGGAGCACCGGAACGCCGGCCACGACGACTGCACCGGTCAGAGCCCCGCCGATCAGCGATCGGTCGCGGATCTGCTCGGCGAGACGGTGAGCATCGAGCCGCTCGGCCTCGGCCGCCAGGAACACCCCGGCCAGGAACGTGCACGTGACGATGGCCAGCACTCCACCGAGCAACGACGTCGGCCCGAGCCACGACGACCATGGGCTCACGGGCCCCTCGGCCGGAACCCGCCCGGAGGCAACGGCCCCTGCGATCGTGCCGAGAAAGAACGGGGTGATCAGCGACGCCGAGCCGAAGATGATGCCGGCGGAGCGTGCCCATCCGAGCGTCGGGGCATAGGACCGGAAGGCGAAGCTGGCACCGCGGCCGACGATTCCCAAGGCAGCAAGCCAGAGCGGGATCGCGACCGCACGCACCAGATCGGTGTACGGCTCGGGGAATCCGGTCCACAGCAGCACCAGCACGAAGATGAGCCAGACGTGGTTGGCCTCCCACACCGGGCCGATGGCGTGGTCGACGAGCTTGCGGAGGGAGGCACCACGAGCGGATCGTCCGGCGGTGAGATCCCACACCCCCGACCCGAAATCGGCGCCGCCGAGCACGGCGTAGAGGATCACCGCCCCGAACATGACGGCGGCCACCCCTTCGGCTGCGGTCACGGCGCCGCCCCCACGCGATCGCTGCGGTCGGTCGAGGTGTCGCTCTCGGTGTCGTCGATCGACGTCTGCTCGCCGAAACGGCGATACGGGTGAGCGAGCTCGTGCTCCCCGGACTGCCACCGCCGTGACATCGACCGCAGCAAGACGACGGCGCCGACGGTCATCGCTCCGTAGACGACGATCAGCGCGCTCAACGTGAACCAGATGTACCCGGCGTCGGTGACAGCGTCCTCGGTGCGGAGCAAGCCGTGGACGATCCACGGCTGACGGCCCACTTCGGTCGTGACCCATCCCACCTCCATGGCGACCACCGCCGCCGGCCCGGCGACGACGAGCGCACGGAGAAACCAGGTCGAGTCGAGCGGATCGGTGCGGCGCCACCACCTCCAGGCCGACCAGGCGGCCAACCCGACCAGGGCCGTGCCGATGGCGACCATCGTCTGGAACGACAGGTGGACGATGCCGACCGGTGGGCGCTCGTCCTCTGGCACCGCGTCCAGTCCGAGCAGAGTGGCGTCGGGGTCGTTGGTGGCGATGAACGACAGCAGCCCGTCGACCGGCACCTCCACTGCGCCGACCAGGCGCTCACCGTTCCAGTAGCCGCCGAGCTCCAATCGGGGGCCTTCGGTGGTCTCGGCCAAGCCCTCCATGGCCGCCAGCTTGATCGGCTGCTCGTCGGCCAACCGCTGACCGGCGAAGTGACCCGCGACCGGCTGGAGTGGACTGGCGACAGCGGCGAAGAAGAGGGGCACGGCGACGCCGAGCCGGTGAAGTCGATCGCGACGCCCCCGTAGCCAGCCGACGGCGTAGACCGCGGCGGTCGAGTAGCCGACCACCATCACCGCCGCGAGGTACATGTGGAGGAACTGCAGACCGACCGCCGAGTTGAAGATGGCGGCGATCGGCCGGACGTCGGTCACGACCCCGTCGACGAGCGAGAACCCGGTCGGAGCGTTCATCCAACCGTTGACCGAGACCACCAAGAACGAGCCAGCGACACCGGCGGCCATGATCGGCAAGAGCATGGTGAGGTGCAGCCTCGGCGGGAGCCGGTCCCAGCCGTACACGTAGATGCCGAGGAAGATCGCCTCGACGAAGAACGAGATGGCCTCCAGCGTGAACGCCAGCCCGACCACGTCGCCGTAGCTCTCCATCAGCCCCGGCCACAGCAGACCCATCTCGAACGACAGAACCGTCCCCGACACCGCCCCGATGGCGAACAGGACGCCGGCCACCTTCGACCAGCGCCGGGCCAGCTCGAGCGCGTCACCGTCACCGTCCAAGCCCTTGCGATGCAGCACGAAGATCATGGCGGGAAACGCCATCCCGAAGCAGGCCAGCACGATGTGCCAGCCGAGCGAGAAGGCCATCTGGTTTCGCGCCGGCAACAGCGCTTCGGCGGCCACCAGCGACGTGGCGTCGAGGTCCACGATCCGATCGTAGGGACCGGGAACGATTGGGGACTGGTCGGGCGGAGCCAAAGCCCGAGGCCCGCCGCCCCACCAGGGCACTCGCCCACCCACTTGCGGAATTGTCCAAATGTACGTATATTTAAGACATGGGGTTCAAGGGACCGAACGTCACCGTGCTACAGAGGGTGCTCCCGATCCTCCGGTGGGCGCCGGACTACCAGCGGACCGACCTTCGCAGCGATCTCGCGGCCGGCGTCACCGTCGGTGCGATGCTCGTGCCCCAAGCGATGGCGTACGCACTGCTGGCCGGCCTGCCCCCCGCCGTCGGCCTCTACGCCGCCACGGTTCCGGTTCTCGTCTACGCCGTCTTCGGCACCTCGCGACAGCTCGCGGTCGGGCCCGTCGCCATCGTCTCGCTCCTCACCGCCACCGCGCTCGCACCGCTGGTGGAGGAGGGGACCGCCGGCTACCTCGCAGCGGCCGCGGTGCTCGCCCTGCTCGTCGGGGCGGTCCATCTCGTGCTCGGTGCCGCCCGGCTCGGGAAGCTGGTCAACGTGCTCTCGCACTCGGTGCTCGTCGGGTTCACAGCGGCCGCTGCGGTGATCATCGGCTTCTCCCAGGCAAAGCACCTCCTCGGCATCTCGATCGAGCGCCGGGAGCACTTCTACGAGACCGTCGGCGAGGTCGCCGCTCACCTCGGCGATGTCCACTGGCCGACCCTCGTCCTCGGGGCCGGCGCGGTCGCGGCCCTCCTTGCCCTCAAGCGGCTCGCGCCGAAGGTGCCGGCCGCGTTGGCCGTCGTCGCGGCCTCGATCGCGCTGTCGGAGCTGCTCGACCTCGAAGCCAGAGGCGTTGCCGTCGTCGGTTCGATCCCCGATTCGTTGCCCGCCTTCGGCCTCCCCGACTTCGATGGCACGCTGGTCGGCGATCTGGTCACGACTGCGTTCGTGATCACGGTCGTGGGGTTCATGGAGTCGATCGCAGTCGCCAAGGTCTACGCCCGACGCCACCGCTACGACGTCGAGCCCAACCAGGAGCTGATCGGCCTCGGGGCGGCCAACCTCGCGTCCGGGCTCTTCGGCGGCTACCCGGTCACCGGTGGGTTCTCTCGCACCGCGGTGAACGACTCCGCTGGGGCCCGCACGCCGCTCGCGTCGATCGTCACCGCCGGCATCGTCCTCGTCACGATCGCCGTTCTGACACCGCTGCTGTCGTCGCTGCCGACCGCCGCCCTCGGGGCGATCATCGTGATGGCGGTGGTCTCACTCGTCGATGTGGCCGAGATGCGGCACATCGCGGCGGTGAAGAGGTCCGATCTGATTGGCCTGTCGGTCGCTTTCGTCGCCACGCTCGCCCTCGGCATCGAGATCGGCATCGTCGTCGCGGTCGTGGCATCGATGCTGGTGGTGTTCGCCCGCATGTCGACGCCCCACGCCGCCGTGCTCGGACGCATCGCCGGCACCACCGCCTACCGCAACACCGACCGGTTCCCCGAGGCCGAGACCGTGGCCGGCGTGCGGGTCATCCGGATCGACGCCGCCCTCTCGTTCGTCAATGCCGCCAACGTCAAGAAGCTCCTACTCGCCCAGGCCCAGCAGATCGACGACGGAGCGCCGCGCGCCCTCGTGCTCGACGCCTCCGGCATCAACGACCTCGACGTGACCGGTGTCGAGATGTTGCACGAGGTTCTCGCCGACCTGAACGAGCCGGACGCCGAAGGGCACCGCGTCGAGCTCCACCTCGCCGACGTCAAGGGTCCCGTGCGGGACGTGCTGCGCCGGGCCGGCATCTGGGCCGAGCTCGACGGAAGGATCCACACCGACGCCAATGATGCCGTCGCCGCCGTCAGCGCCCGCCGCCCGGCCCCGACCGATCAGCGTCGTCACGGCATCGACGAGCGTCCGACCGACCTCTCCGGGGGCCGACCGCCCGCGTCCGGACCCCCCTCGCCAGCGCCGCCACCGACCACTTCTTCATCGACCACTTCTTCATCGACCACTTCTTCATCGACCACTTCTTCATCG